>JBATID010000125.1:0-37615 GCA_049667545.1 Woeseiaceae bacterium | reverse complement strand
GAAGTCCAGGCCGGACAATTGCCCAATCGGGGACGACCCTATATTGAGGTGCTGGACAGCGGCCATGGTGTAGATCCTGCGACTGCGGAGCAGATCTTCGAGCCGTTTTTTACTGCGCGTTCCGGCGGCACCGGACTTGGCCTGTATATTTCTCGCGAGCTGTGCGAACTCAACCGGGCAACACTGGCATACCTAGACCGTGCCAATGGTGGCAGTATCTTTCGCATTGTTTTCGCTGATCCGGATCGCTGGGAGCCACAGGACAAGACATGACTCAATCGCTCGCCCTGGTTATTGATGATGAGCCCGACATCTGCGAACTGCTGACGCTGACGCTCGGGCGCATGAATATCCGCGCGTTAGCAGCGGCCGATATTGCCAGCGCGCACCGGCTGCTTGCTGAAAATACGTTCGACCTCTGCCTCACCGACATGCGACTTCCCGACGGCGACGGACTTGAGCTCGTGGAATGGATGCAGGCTCATTTGCCCGGCGTGCCAGTCGCCGTGATCACGGCCCACGGCAATGTGGAAACGGCAGTGCAGGCATTGAAGTTGGGCGCATTCGACTTCATTTCCAAACCGCTGGACCTTGGCAACCTTCGCAATATTGTTGCCAACGCGCTGCGGCTGCGCGCTGGCGAACAATCCGCAAGCACGGAATTACAAGGCAACTCCCCGCGCGTCCACGCGCTGCGGGAGATGATCAACAAGGTCGCACGCTCCCAGGCCCCGGTGCATATATCCGGCGAATCAGGGACGGGCAAGGAACTGGTCGCACGACTCATTCATGACAATGGCCCGCGCGCGGACGCGCCTTTCATGCCGGTCAACTGCGGGGCAATTCCGACGGAACTGATGGAGAGCGAGTTCTTTGGCCATCGCAAAGGCAGCTTTACAGGAGCCGTCAGCGACAAGGCCGGATTGATGCAAAGCGCCGAGAGCGGCACGTTGTTCCTGGACGAGATTGCGGACCTGCCGCTACCGATGCAGGTCAAGCTGTTGCGTGTCATTCAGGAAAAGACGGTGCGTCCCGTCGGTGCCGCGGCCGAAGAAAAGGTCGATGTGCGCATCCTGTCGGCCACACATCGCAATCTCTCAGAGATGGTCGCTGCCGGCGAATTCCGCGAGGATCTTTACTACCGCATCAATGTCATCGAACTGCACGTGCCGGCGCTGCGCGAGCGTGGTGACGACGTGTTGCTGCTGGCGGATCATATTCTGCAGCGCCTTGATGAGACGGCAACGCTCGAAGAAAGCGCCCGCAGCGCACTCCTCGGCTACGCCTTTCCAGGCAACGTGCGGGAGCTTGAGAACATGCTGGAGCGCGCCGTGACGCTCTGCGACAGCGGGCGGATCACGGCGGCAGACCTGCACATGCGCAAGGTCGAAGCAAAAGAGACGGCGCCGCCATCCGGCGAACTCGGCCAGCAGGTTGAGGACATACAGCGCCAGGCTATTGTCGAGGCGCTGGAGAAGACCCGCCACAACAAGACGCAGGCGGCAAAACTGCTCGGCCTGTCCTTTCGCCAGCTCCGCTATCGAATCAAGAAGCTCGGCATCGAGTGAATCCTCGCCCGGGACTGACAATTTTCGTCACTTTGTGACAATTAGTGCCATTTCGACCATATAAATTGTCACTTTTTGCCGACGATACCCCATATTCGGCGCCTGCTTCCACCGGGCGAAAATTAAAAAATTTAATATAAACAATATCTTACGAGAAATCGTAAGAAGTTGGCACGCGCCTTGCTTTATACGTCGTACAGGCGCTAACGCCGTAGACGATTTACTTACCTCTGAATATCCATGGAGATTTACAAAATGAAGAAGCAACAAGGTTTTACACTGATCGAACTCATGATCGTAGTCGCGATCATCGGCATCCTCGCCGCTATCGCAATTCCGGCGTACCAGGATTACACGATTCGCGCGCAGGTTTCTGAAGGTCTGAACCTCGCTGGTGGCGCTAAAGCTGCTGTTACCGAGTACACCCAGGACCGCGGTGCGTTTCCCGGCACCAATACGTTGGCCGGCATTTCGGCAGCAGCCCAGATCAAGGGCAAGTACGTCGGTAGCGTACAAGTTGGCGCCAACGGTGTAGTCACCGTGACCTATGGTACCGGCGCACATTCTCTGATCCAGTCCAAGACGATTCAGCTGGCGCCTTCAACCAACGCGGGTAGCGTTGAGTGGGCATGCACCAGTGCCAGTGGCTCGATTGCCAACAAGCACCTGCCGGCCGCCTGCCGGACATAAACCAGCAACGGTTATGGCAGGGGCTCTGGCCACCTGCCGTAACCTGGTGGTTTAACCCAGGTATTAGAAAGCCCCGGCCCGCCGGGGCTTTTTTTTCTTTCGGCCCCGGGACCTGGCTTGGCATCACTCGCCGGGACGCTCGGAGTAGAACGAACTTGCAGGCAAAACACGGTGAGAAAATTCGTGGTTACGTTAGAATCGGTCCTGAGCGACCAGCGAGAGTGTTAATATGCATCGCATGAGAAACGGTTTTACCTTGATCGAACTGATGATCGTCGTCGCGATCATGGGCGTACTTGCGTCGATGGCCATCTCGAGCTACCAGACTTACACGATCCGCGCGCAGGTTGCCGAGGCACTAAGCATGGCCGCCGGCGCCAAGACACCGGTGATCGATGCTTTCAACAATACGGGGCGTCCGCCCCTTAACCGGGCGGCAGCGGGCATGACGCCGACGCCGACCGACACACGTGGCTCCTATGTCGCATCCGTAGCCATCGACAAGGGCCGCGTGGATATCAAGTTCGGCAATAAAGCGCACCAGGAGATCTTCGACAAGACGCTGTCGCTGACGCCCTACATGTCGGGTACCGGCAGCTTTATCTGGCGCTGCGGGCTGGCTGCCGCACCGGACGCCGACATTATGGAAGGGGGCGGTGTCGAAACAGAATACATCGAACCAGACATTCCAGCGCGCTACCTGCCGAAGAGTTGCAAGCCCTGATTTGCGGCCCCGCGCCCACGAAATCGGGCCCTGATGGTGCATTTGCGGCGTTTTACTTAATCAAATGCCGTAACTGTGAACCCCCGCACAAAATCCGGTTGAATCAACGTCTGCGATCAGTGAGACTGTGACGCTCAGGTATTTGCGACAGCTCCGATAACCCTATGGCCGTAACCGCTTCTCAATCAAATCTTGCAGGCTTGCCCCGACGTCTGGTGCAGGACGGCATTATATCGGAGGAGGTGTTGCTGGAAGCCGCTGAGGCCGCCCAGAAAGTGGGACAGACCCTCATCGCCTACCTCGTCTCCGAAGAGAAGGCCGAAGCCCGCGCCATCGCGGTAGCGGCGTCCCACGAGTTCGGAGTGCCACTACTCAACCTCGATGCAATCGAGCTGGATCTCGACGTCGTGCGTGCTGTTGACGCCAAGCTGATCAGCAAACACCGGGTATTGCCGCTCGTCAAGCGCGGGCAGCGACTGTTCCTTGGCATCTCGGATCCGACCAACCTGCAAGCGATCGACGACATCAAGTTCGCGACGAGCCTGCGGGTCGATCCGGTGGTTGTCGAACAGGACAAACTCGAAGAACATATCAACAAAGCGATTGAAGCCGTTGACACCAGCATGGCTGATCTCGACGACGGTGACTTCGATCTCGAGAACCTCGATATCGCCGGGGAAGAGGACGATCGCGAAGACGACTCGCGCGATGAGATCGAAGATGCGCCGGTGGTGCGGTTTGTCAACAAGGTTTTGCTCGACGCCATCAAGCGAGGCGCATCAGACGTTCATTTTGAGCCGTACGAGAAAATCTTCCGCGTGCGCACGCGACTCGACGGAGTGCTTTCCGAAGTGGCGCGACCACCGGTCGTACTGGCCAACAAAGTCTGCGCGCGGCTCAAGGTCATGTCGCGCATGGATATCGCCGAACGCCGCGTCCCTCAGGACGGCAGAATCAAGATGCGTCTGTCCAAGAATCGCGCCATCGATTTTCGTGTCAACACCTGCCCGACGTTGTTCGGCGAGAAGATTGTGCTGCGTATTCTCGACCCGTCCAGTGCCAAGCTCGGCATCGAGATGCTCGGGTACGATGATGACCAGCGTGCGCTCTATGAAAAGCACCTGGCAAAGCCGTACGGCATGATCCTGGTTACCGGCCCAACCGGCTCCGGTAAGACGGTCTCGCTGTACACCGGACTCAATATTCTCAATACGGAAGATCGCAATATCTCGACAGCGGAAGATCCGGCAGAAATCAACCTGCCAGGCATCAACCAGGTCAACGTAAACCCCAAGGTCGGCCTGACGTTTGCGTCTGCGCTCAAGGCGTTTCTTCGTCAGGATCCGGATGTAATCATGGTAGGCGAGATACGAGACCTCGAAACCGCGGAAATAGCGATCAAGGCGGCACAGACCGGCCACCTGGTGTTATCGACACTGCATACCAACGACGCCCCAAAGACGCTGACCCGCATGGTCGATATGGGCGTCAAGCCATACGCGATCGCGACCTCCGTCAGCCTGATCATCGCGCAGCGACTCGCGCGGCGCTTGTGCAGTAACTGCAAAGAGAGTCTCGACATTCCGAAAGAGGCGCTGCTGAAAGAGGGTTTCTCTGCGGAGGAGATTGAAGAGGGCGTGACGGTTTTCGGTCCCAAGGGCTGCAAGCTCTGCAACGACGGCTATAAAGGGCGCGTCGGCATCTTTCAGGTTATGGAAGTGTCTGAGACCATGGGTCGCATCATCATGGAAGGCGGCAACGCGATGCAGATCAAGGACCAGGCAGAGAAAGAAGGCGTCGTGGACCTGCGCCAGGCTGGCCTGAATAAAGTCAAGGAAGGGGTTACCAGCCTTGACGAGGTCAATCGGGTTACGATTGAGTAACGGTACGCGGAAAGTTGAATTGACGGACGGAATGAATGGCTGAGACAGCGACATTAAGCAAGCCCTTTGTCTGGGAAGGTACGGACAAAAGCGGCAAGAAGATCAAGGGCAAGAGCCTCGCCAGCGACGAGGCCGCGGTACGTGCCGATTTGCGCCGCAAGGAGATTGTCCCCACGCGCATTCGCAAGCAGCGCCAGGGCATGTTCGCCGGCGGTGGGAAAATCACACCCGGCGATATAGCTATATTCAGCCGGCAGCTGGCCACGATGTTATCTGCCGGTATCCCGCTGGTACAGGCCTTCGAAATTGTCGGCGCAGGGCATGAGAATGCGGCCATGCAGAAGCTCATCCTGTCGATCAAAGCGGACGTGGAAGGTGGTAGTGCGCTTGCCGAAGCGTTGGCAAAACAGCCTCTTTATTTCGACGATTTGTTCGTAAATCTCGTGGAAGCCGGCGAGCAGGCCGGTGCGCTGGAATCCCTCCTCGACAAAATCGCTACCTACAAGGAAAAGACCGAGGCGATCAAGAAGAAGATCAAAAAAGCGCTGACTTACCCGGGCGCAGTACTGGTCGTCGCATTGGTCGTTACGACTATTCTGCTGATCTTCGTCATTCCCTCCTTCGAGGACCTGTTCCAGGGCTTCGGTGCAGACTTGCCGACGTTTACTCGAATGGTCATTGATCTGTCTGCTTTTGTAAGAACCAAGGGCATACTTATTCTCATCGGCATCATCGGCGCTGTCGCAGCTTTCTTGTACTTCAAGAAACGCTCACGGCCGTTTCGGCACTTTCTCGACCGCATGATGCTGAAGGCACCGATTATCGGGCCGATCCTGCAGAAAGCATCGATTGCTCGCTACGCGCGCACCTTGTCGACGATGTTTGCCGCTGGCGTGCCGCTCGTCGAAGCACTCGAATCAGTCGCCGGTGCTACTGGCAACATTGTTTACGAAGTGGGTGTGCTGGAAATGCGCGACGAAGTCGCCACCGGCCAGCGCCTGCAACAGGCCATGGAGAATACTGACTTATTTCCAAACATGGTCAACCAGATGATTGCCGTTGGCGAAGAATCCGGCTCGCTCGATGAGATGTCGGCAAAGGTTGCAGACTTCTTCGAGGAAGATGTCGATAACGCGGTCGATAATCTGTCGAGTCTCCTGGAACCGCTCATCATGGGCATCCTGGGCATACTCGTCGGCGGCCTTGTCGTCGCCATGTATCTGCCAATTTTCAAGATGGGCGCAGTGGTCTAAGCCGTCGCGAGTCATTTGCAAACAACGGCGCTCGGTAAATACTCCGGACGCCGTTTTTTTTGGAATATTTGCCCACGTGACAGAGTGCCAGAATGCTTGAACTGTTAGACCAGTCGCCACTAATGTTTGCCGCTGTCGCGTTCGCGTTTGCGCTGGTGATCGGCAGCTTCCTCAATGTCGTTATTCATCGCGTACCATTGATGATGGAACGAGAGTGGCGCGAGCAGTGCGCCGAACTTCAGAAAACCGAGCCTGAGCAAGCACTGCCCACGGGCACATTCAACCTGCTCACCCCGCAGTCGCACTGCCCGGGCTGCGGCAACAAGATTCACGCCTGGCAAAACGTGCCAATCCTGAGCTACCTGATGCTGGGCGGTCGTTGTGCGTCCTGCAAGCAGTCGATTTCGGCTCGCTATCCACTCGTCGAGCTCCTCACCGGCATTCTGGCAGCGCTATGTGCGTGGCGTTTCGGTTTCGGCTGGGAAGCACTGATGGCGATTGTTCTGACCTTTACCCTGGTACCGATCAGTATTATCGATGCCGAAACACAGCTCATTCCCGACTCGATCGTATTGCCGTTGATTTGGCTCGGGCTTGGTATGGCTTTGTTTCACCCGGTGGCGGGCAGCGAGACTCTCTTCATCGCACCGAAAGATGCCATCGTCGGCGCAATTGCCGGCTACCTGAGCCTCTGGAGTGTCTACCAACTATTCAAATTAATCACTGGCAAGGAAGGCATGGGCTACGGCGATTTCAAGTTACTCGCGGCATTGGGCGCCTGGCTCGGCTGGCAACAACTGCCACTCGTCATCCTGATGTCGGCGATCGTTGGCGCCGTCGTCGGATTGAGCATGATGGCGTTTCGCAATCATGACCGCAGTGTTCCTATTCCGTTTGGACCGTATCTTGCAGCCGCCGGCTGGATAACGATGCTGTGGGGTGAGACGATCCAGCGTACTTACCTGGACCTGATGCTCTGAGTGACCACAACGCACGATAACAAACCCTTTCGCCTTGCACTGACCGGCGGCATTGCCAGCGGCAAGTCGATTGTCGCCGATATGTTTGCGGAGCTGGGTGCTGTAATCATCGATACCGATGTCATCGCCCGGGAGCTGGTACGGCCGGGCGCCGCGGCACTCGACGAAATTCGCGAGCGATTCGGCGACGAGTTCATCGGGCCGACAGGCGAGCTCGACCGTGCCGCCATGCGCAAGCTCATATTTATCGACGACCAGTCCCGTCAGGACCTCGAGGCCATACTGCATCCGCGCATCGGCGCGGAGGTTCGCCGGCTGGCCGAGCTTGCGGGCGGCCGCTACCAGATTATCGTCGTGCCTTTGCTGCTCGGCTCGCCACTACTGCACTTTGTAGACCGCGTGCTGGTCGTGGACTGCGACGAGGCGACGCAGCTTGAACGTTTGCTGGCACGCGATACGGGAACCGCTGAGCAGGCGCGGCGGATACTGGCCACGCAGGCAGGCCGTCAGGAACGACTGGACATCGCTGATGACGTTATCCGCAATGTTGGCAGCCTCGCAGACACAGAGCGCCAGGTGAAAAAGCTGGATAAGCGCTATCGGCGCATGGCAGGTCGCAGGCGTCGGGAAAACCCCGTGTGAAGACCTCAATTTGCCACTCGCCACGCGGTGGCGCAAAATAGCCGGATGGCCAAGCCTGCTGGAGAAATAAAGCCCCATAACGCCGCGAAACCGGCGCATTACGAGCAGCCGTTGTCTGAGCGAATGCGCACTTTTCTGCGGCTGGAGTTCCTCTATCAGCAGATGCTGTATAACCGCGATCGGCAAGCGGACTGGGCCACAAGGGCCATTATCTCGACCTTGCTTGAGTTTCTGGCGATCCTCTCACGGGGTGATGTCCGCAGCGAAGTGCTGAAGGAGCTCGACCACCAGATTGGCACGCTGCAACGGTTTCAGAGCAAACCTGGCGTCGATATTCGCCGCCTTGAGTCCCTGGTCCACAACCTGGTAGCCAGCCGCGACGAGATCGGTCGCAGTGGCACCAGTTTTCTGCAGCCACTAAAGGGCAGCGACTTCCTGAACGCGATCAAGCATCGCAGTGCCATCCCGGGGGGCACCTGCGAATTTGATCTGCCCGAATACAATCACTGGTTGCGGCAACCGATCGATCGCCGGCAACAGGATTTGTTGCAATGGATCGAGGCGATACGCCCGATCTGTGATGCCGTTAGCGAGATTCTCTGGCTGAT
Organism: Woeseiaceae bacterium; assembly: GCA_049667545.1. Lineage (GTDB taxonomy): Bacteria > Pseudomonadota > Gammaproteobacteria > Steroidobacterales > Woeseiaceae > UBA1847. Next base: position 29,267 of record JBATID010000125.1, on the reverse strand, counting down.
TCGCGAAAGCGCGCAACCGACACAGCGCACGGCAATCAACGGCATGTATCAACATACGATGCAAAAGGACGCTAACTGCCGCCTCCTGCGCGTGAGCCTTGCGGGCGGCAGCCCGCTGTTTCCGGAAATCAGCGGCAGCCAGCACCGTTTCACCGTGCGCTTTCTTGAGTGGTCCACGATCAACAGTCGCGCCGTGCAGACCGGTCACGACGTACCGTTCGACTTATCTATCTGCTAAGGCTATCTGCCGATTTTCTTTAGCGCCTCGATGACCGGCGCGTCCGCTGGCAAAAGATCGACCGCATCGAGCGCCTCTTTGCGAACCCACCGCAACGCCTGACCTTCGCGGCCTGTTGGTTCACGATTCCAGTCACTGACCATAAAGAACTCGATCGTAACAATACGGTCTTCGTATTCATGCCGGAGTCGCATGAAGGACGAACATTGGGTGACCTCAATGTCGATTTCTTCTGCCAGCTCGCGAATCAGGGCCGCCGTTGCAGTTTCGCCAGCGCTTATCTTGCCACCGGGAAACTCCCACAGACCATTGAAGGGTCCCGTGCACAAACGTTCTGTAATGAGAACACGACCGGCGTTATCGCAGAGGATTCCGGCCGCGACATCGAAGTGATTCATCGAACGATTACGATTAGGTAAGCCTGCCGTGACATTGCTTGTATTTCTTCCCTGATCCACACGGGCACGGCTCGTTGCGGCCGACCTTGCGCGTGTCGCGCACGAACGGCGTCGCTGGCGCCGCAGGCTGGGCCTCACCAGCAGCGGCCGGCTGGCCGAGAGCCGACGCGGCAGCGTGCTGAAACTTCATGGCCTCCGCTGACTGCCGGCGTTCGGCCATCTGGTTCAGGTCTTCTTCGCTTTGTATGCGTACTCGTGACAGGATGCTGATGGTGTCGTGCTTCACCTGCTCGAGCATCACACCGAACATCTCGAATGCCTCGCGCTTGTACTCCTGTTTCGGGTTCTTCTGTGCATACGAACGCAGGCCGATGCCCTGGCGAAGATGATCCATCCCGGCGAGATGTTCTTTCCAGTGGTGATCGAGCTGGCGCAACATGATCTGCTTCTCGACGCCGCGCATCAGTTCGGCACCAATGCTGGCGACCTTTTCGGCATAAGCCTTGTCGGCTTCTTCCAGACAGCGTTCGAGGATACCCTCGGCACTCAATGTCTTGTCGCTGCGAATCCACTCAGCAATGTCGAGATGCAGGCCGAAATCGGACTCCAGTGCCTGACTCAGGGCGTCCGCATCCCATAATTCCTCAAGACTGCCCGGCGCAATGTACTGCTGCACAGTAATGGCAATGACCTCTTCACGAATGGCCGCCACCGAATCCGAGATATCCTCGGCGTCCATCAGCTCGGCGCGCTGATGGTAGACGACCTTGCGTTGATCATTCGCAACATCGTCATACTCGAGGAGGTTCTTGCGAATGTCGAAGTTATGAGATTCGACCTTGCGCTGCGCCCGTTCGATCTGCCGTGTCAGCAAACGACTTTCTATGGCTTCACCCTCACGCATGCCGGCACGCGATAACAGGGTCTTGGTCCGCTCGGGGTCACCGAAGATACGCATCAACGTATCTTCCATCGACAGGTAAAAACGGCTCGAGCCGGGATCGCCCTGGCGACCGGAACGCCCGCGGAGCTGGTTGTCGATACGGCGGGATTCATGCCGCTCTGTACCGATGATATGCAACCCGCCGGCAGCGATTACCTGCTTGTGGCGCTTTTCCCAGGCGGCCCGAACGGCCTCTTCATCGACGTCATCACCGGCGTTGGCAAAGTCCGCATCAAGACTGCCGCCGAGCACGATGTCCGTGCCGCGGCCTGCCATATTGGTCGCTATCGTAATGGAACCGGGTCGACCCGCATTCTGCACGATCTGCGCTTCACGCTCGTGCTGCTTGGCATTGAGCACGGCGTGCTTGATATCGCGCTTTTTCAAAAACGAGGACAGCAGCTCGGACGCCTCGATCGAGGTAGTACCGACCAGCACCGGTTGGCGGCGCTCCCTGCAATCGACAATGTCGTCGATGATTGCCTCGAATTTGTCCTTCTCCGTCAAGTACACCAGATCAGCGTGATCTTCGCGGATCATTGGCTTGTCGGTCGGGATAACGACGACCTCAAGGCCATAGATCTGTTGAAATTCAAACGCTTCCGTATCAGCCGTACCGGTCATGCCCGAGAGGTTGTTGTAGAGGCGAAAATAATTCTGAAACGTGATCGACGCGACGGTCTGGTTTTCCTGCTTTATCGATACGCCTTCCTTCGCTTCGACGGCCTGGTGCAGACCATCACCCCAACGCCGACCCGGCATCGTACGGCCGGTGAACTCGTCGACGATAATGACTTCGCCGTCTTTAATGATGTAGTCAACATCGCGCTGGTAAATTGCGTGTGCTCGCAGGGCCGAATTGAGGTGATGCAAAAAGCGAATGTTACCGGCGTCGTAGAGGCTCTCCCCTTCGGAGAGCAGTCCCGCCTGGGCCATCAGCCCCTCAACCTTCATATGACCCTCTTCGGTCATATGCGCTTGCTTGCCCTTTTCATCGATCGTGTAATCGCCGCGCGCAACCAGGCGGCACGCGGCAACTTTGGCCTTATCGCTAACAAGCACAACATCGGCGTCGTGTTCTTCGGCGAGTGCGACGGCTTGTTCGAGCTTCATGGTCTCGGCGCGCTCGCCGTCCGGGCCTTCGACTGTCAGCGACTTGCCATTGTGATCGACCAGCGTTACGCGGTTCGCCTGTATGTCGTAATTGGTTGGCTGCTCGGTTTCCTCCTGCATCTTCAGCTTCGGAATGAGCTTGTTGATCTGCGCGTAGAGATCCGTACTGGATTCGGTCGGCCCTGAAATAATCAGTGGCGTACGAGCCTCGTCAATCAGAATCGAGTCGACCTCATCCACGATCGCAAAATTCAGCTTGCGCTGGACTTTGTCCGCCGTGGCAAACGCCAGGTTGTCGCGCAGGTAATCGAAGCCGAGCTCGTTGTTGGTCGCGTACGTAATGTCAGATTCGTAGGCGGCTCGCTTTTCGTCCTGGCTCTGGCCGCTTTTCGAGACGCCGACCTTGAGTCCGAGGAATTCGTAAATCGGGCGCATCCAGTCAGCATCGCGCTGTGCCAGGTATTCGTTCACCGTGACGATATGCACGCCGTCGCCGCTGATCGCGTTCAGGTACGCAGGCAACGTGGACATGAGCGTCTTGCCCTCGCCCGTACGCATCTCGGCGATGTTTCCATCGTGCAAAACCATGCCGCCGATCAGCTGCACGTCGAAGGGGCGCATGTGCAGCGTTCGCAGGGATGCCTCGCGCGCAACCGCGAAAGCTTCGGGTAGCAGATCTTCAAGTGTCTCGCCGTCGGCGTAACGCTGTCTGAATTCAGCGGTCTTTGCCTTCAGCGCCGCATCATCGAGCGCCTGGATGCCCTCTTCCAGGTCATTGATTTTTTTGACGATTTTGGAGTACTGACGCAGCATGCGCTTGTTGCGACTGCCGAAGATGCGTGTCAGGAAATTGGCCACTCAGGGCTCCCCGTGAAACAAAGGCCGCTATTCTAAGGTTTAGCGGCGTCTTTTAGAATGGAATGTGGTGATTTATGGACGTTTTTTGCGAACACAAGCCGCGGCCGCGGATCGCGAGATCGACGCTGCGCCGGGTGCCGGGTTCTAAGACGAGCTAGTCGGAAGTTGGGCGAATGAAACGGACCGGATTGACCCGTTTGCCATTCTGCAGGACTTCGAAATGCAGATTGGGGCCGGTGGCACGTCCGGACTCGCCCATCAAGGCAACGGTCTGGCCTTTCCTGACCTCATCGCCAACGTTAACCAGGTTTTCCGAATTGTGTGCGTAGCGTGTCGTGTAACCGCCACCGTGATTAATCTCTACCATGACGCCGTATCCGTAGCGATCGCCCGACCAGGTTACAACGCCATCCGCAACTGCCGTGATCTCCGCGCCATGTTTGCCCGCAAAGTCGACGCCGCCGTGATTCGCCGGCTTACCGGTGAAAGGGTCCGTGCGCTTGCCGAAGTAGGACGAAATCCATCCCGAACCGACGGGCCGCCCCTGCGGATATACCCTGTCCTTCAGGCTCTGGTTCATCAGCACGCGCTCGAGGACGTTAAGCTGCGCCTCGCGGTCATCCAGCTGATCGCCAAGCGACTGCATGGCCCCCACGACCTCGGGCACGGCGACGTTCGAACCGGCTGCAACCGGTTCCTCGGGACCACCGAGCGCCGGATCGGAGTCGAAATCGAATTCGCCATCGTCGATGTCCGCCATTGCGGTGAGGCGACGACCCAGCGCGTCAAGCCTGATCAGGCGCGCGTTCATTTGTGCAATTCGAATAGCCATCGCGTCGAGCGTATCCTCGTTGCCCTGGCGAATGGAGACGATCTCTCCGCGCTGCTCCTGCAACGTGTCGACCAGGCCCGCCAGCTCACGCTCGCTCACGCCCGATCCCGTCTGACTGGAATACCAGTGGCCACCCGCAAACCCCACAGCGATTACGACGCTGACGACAGCGGCAACTGCCATACCAGCCCGCAGGCCGGACAGGTTGAATTGCCGGGGCTTATCGAACCCCTTGCCGAATAATACAACGTTCATTCAGTACGCCTCGAATGCGCTCTAGCGGATGTCAGATCGTTCGTGCAAGCGGAAATAGTACAGGCCATCAGCCCGTGAGCCTTTATATGCGTTAGTATCCACTCGCTGTGCTTGCTCACAATGGTAGCCCCGCTGCCCTAGGATTGATCCCTTAGACCGGTGGTTTTGCGCCCCCGTCTTTCGGCGGGTTTGCCCTTGTCGTGAGCGACAATATGCATAATGCCGGTTTTTTTTACAAGGGTACCGGTAGCATCGTGGCCTCCGGTATTCATCCAACGGGAAAAAGCGCTTACTGCGTCACACTAAAAGATGCCCACAAAACAACTCGGAAACCTGTTAAATCCCATTGCTGACGGGGACTTAGGCGATATCATCCGGCGCGCCCGTGATATGGGCGAGCTCACCGAGGTGCTGGCCCGGGCCCTGCCCGCCGACCATGCCGGCGCCGTCGTCGCGGCCAATGTGCGGGAGACTGGCGAGCTGATCGTGATTGCCGCGTCCTCCGCCTGGGCGAGTCGCCTCCGCTACGAGACCGAAACGCTGCTCGAGGCCGCCAAGTCGGCAGGCGTCACCGCGACGACCTGCCGCATCCGCGTCAGCCAGTCCTAACATCCCGCGAATACATTCGCCGATCATCGGTGGTAAACGAGCAGCCGACATGTTTACCGGCGGACTGTCTCGCTGGCGCTCGCTTTATGTCTCGCCGGCAAACATCTCGTCTGCTCGCCTCTAATCCTCGACAGGACCAACAGCGGCGAGCGTGGTGTATGTCACACCAAGCGAGTTATCGAAGATTGTCCGAGCGACTGGGACATACTCCGCGATCGACGCAGCTGTATATCAAATGGATGTGGTGAGCGCCGAACGCGGCGTTACGCGTAAGAAGGGGTGGCGTACGAGATGGGCGCTTTCGACGAGTCTTCGAACGTGACTTCCTCGTAGCACGACTCATCATCAAGCATGGCACGCATCAGTTTGTTGTTGAGTTCGTGCCCGGACTTGTAGGCCCTGAGTTCACCAATCAGGCCGCGCCCAAGCAGGTAGACATCACCAATGGCATCGAGGACTTTGTGGATGACGAATTCGTTCGCATACCGCAGGCCGTCTTCATTCAAGATGCGATAGTCGTCGAGCACAATCGCATTATCCATACTGCCACCGAGCGTCAGGTTGCGTTCGCGCAGCGCTTCTACATCTCTCAGGAAACAGAACGTGCGTGCACGACTAACTTCCTTGAGAAACGACGTCGATGAAAAGTCGATGCTCGCTTTCTGCGACAGCTTGTTGAAAACCGGGTGGTTGAACTGCACCTCGAAATTCACTTTGAAACCGTTAAACGGTCGTAGCTCGGCCCACTTGTCACCGTCTTCAACGCGAACCGTCTTTTTGATACGGATGAACTTCTTCGCCGCGTTCTGCTCTTCAATACCGGCAGACTGCAGCAGGAAAACAAAGGGCCCGGCGCTACCGTCCATGATCGGAACTTCAGGCGCCGACAAATCAACATACACATTGTCGATACCCAGTCCTGCGAGCGCCGACATCAGGTGCTCGACGGTTGCAACCCGAACATCGCCTTGTATGAGCGTCGTGCCGAGCATGGTTTCCCCGACCAGTCTCGGATCCGCCCGCACGTCAACCGGGTGATCAAGATCCACACGCCGAAACGTAATGCCGGCATTGACCGCAGCCGGCCGCAGGGTCATAAAGACCTTCTGCCCGGAATGCAGACCGACGCCGGTTGCGCGTATCGTCGTTTTGAGTGTGCGTTGTCGTAACATTGAGCGGGAGATTACCACACGATGGAAAAAGTCATCAAGAATTCAGTGTGTTAGAGCAAAGCTATCATGTAGTTCAAGAAGAGGCAGCAGTGGCTGGCAGGGACGTTGTCGGCCCGGGCAATCCCGGGCCGACAATGCGGAGTGAAGGTCCCGACGGCGTGTGAGTAGGCGCCGCCAGCTGCTATCCCGTCTCAGTCAGCCTGCCGCCTGAGAAACGCGGGAATATCCAGCAACTCTTCCTGTAGCCCCGCGCCGTCCAACCCATCACCAACGGCTCGTTGGCGTTGAACTGTCGGCTTGTCCAGCGTGTGGTAATTGGGCTCGGACTGCGCCGCCGCGCGTCGTACGATGCGCATCGGCTGCTCGACCTGCGCTGACTGTTTGCCCAGGCCCGTCGCTACCACCGTGACGCGGATCTTGTCCGTCATCTCCGGATCAATGACGGTACCCATCACAACGGTTGCGTCTTCGGAAGCAAACTCCTTGACGGTAGCGCCGACTTCCTGGAACTCACCGATCGACAGATCCATGCCGGCAGTCACATTGATGAGAATACCGTTGGCACCAGCGAGGTTGATGTCTTCCAGCAGCGGGCTGGAAACCGCGGCTTCGGCCGCTTCGCGGGCACGACCCTCGCCTGAGGATACGCCGGTACCCATCATCGCCATGCCCATTTCTGCCATGACGGTGCGCACATCGGCAAAGTCGACATTGATAAGGCCGGGTCGCGTGATCAGCTCGGCGATGCCCTGCACGGCGCCTTGCAGCACCTGGTTAGCCGCACGGAACGCGTCCAGCAACGTAGTTTCACCGCCGAGTACGGTCAACAGCTTTTCGTTCGGTATCGTTATGAGCGAATCGACATACTTGCCGAGTTCGCCGATACCGTGCTCCGCGATATGCATGCGCTTGCCGCCCTCCATGATGAACGGCTTGGTGACCACGGCGACCGTCAGAATGCCCAGCTCCCGGGCAACCTGCGCGACAATCGGCGCCGCACCGGTACCGGTGCCACCACCCATGCCGGCCGTGATGAAGAGCATGTCGGCACCACCGATCACTTCCTGTATGCGGTCGCGATCTTCCATCGCGGCCTGGCGACCGATGTCCGGGTCGGCACCCGCACCGAGACCTTTTGTGATGTTGCAACCAATCTGCAACGACGTTCGCGAGCGCGAGCTTTTCAGCGCCTGCGAATCCGTGTTGGCGCAGATGAAATCGACACCTTCGATGCCGGCGTCCACCATGTGTGCAACGGCATTACCACCACCGCCACCGACACCGATGACCTTGATAACAGCGCTCGTGCTATGCGCATCCATTAATTCAAACATTGAGTCTTCCTCCGCTTATTAACTTTCCCTGTGGGGCACTCACTGAAACCCCGTTTATCAAAAATGGCCTTGAAACCACGCTTTCATTCGATCCCAGACTGCTCCCAGGTTGCCGCCGATCGGCGTGCTGCGGCGTTCCCGCCGGGAGAGGTCTTCGTAGCCGTACAACAGCAACCCGACGCCCGTGGCATGAATCGGGTTGCGCACAACATCCAGTAGTCCTTCAACGTATTGCGGTGAGCCGAGGCGCACCGGCATGTGGAACACCTCTTCCGCAAGTTCGACGGCGCCCTCCATCTTCGCGCTGCCACCCGTGATGACGACGCCCGCAGCGATCAGCTCTTCAAATCCGGAGCGGCGCAGTTCGTCACGCACCAGTCCAAACAGTTCTTCGTAACGCGGCTCGACAATTTCGGCGAGCGTTTGCCGCGCCAGCCGACGCGGCGGACGATCGCCAACGCTCGGCACCTCGATCGTTTCATCAGGGTTGGCGAGTTGTGACAGCGCGCACGCGTACTTGATCTTTATCTCTTCTGCGTATTGCGTCGGTGTGCGCATCGAGACAGCGATATCGTTGGTAACCTGGTCGCCGGCGATGGGGATCACTGCCGTGTGCCGAATGGCGCCACCGTAGAACACAGCAATGTCGGTCGTACCGCCGCCGATGTCGACGATGCAGGAACCAAGCTCCTTCTCATCATCGGTGAGCACGGCGTAACTCGACGCCAGCTGCTCAAGCACGATGTCATCAACTTCAAGACCGCAGCGCTGCACGCACTTGACGATATTTTGTGCCGCACTTTCTGCGCCGGTGACCATGTGCACCTTGGCTTCCAGCCGCACGCCGGACATGCCGATTGGCTCGCGAATACCTTCCTGGTTGTCGATGACGAATTCCTGCGGCAGGATATGCAGAATCTTCTGGTCGGCCGGAATCGCCACGGCGCGCGCGGCATCGATAACCCGGTCGACGTCACCCTCGCTCACTTCCTTGTCGCGAATTGCGACGATGCCATGCGAATTGAGGCTGCGCACATGACTGCCGGCAATACCGGTGTACACCGAGTGGATGTCGCAGCCTGCCATCAACTCCGCTTCCTCGACGGCACGCTGAATCGAATGCACGGTAGACTCGATGTTGACAACAACACCTTTCTTCAAACCGCGGGACGGATGCGAGCCGATACCGACCACTTCGATATTGCCGTCTTCATTCACTTCGCCAACGATAGCGACGACTTTAGACGTCCCTACATCGAGTCCAACAATCAGGTTTTTGTCAGGGCGTTTCGACATTCAGTCCAACCCTCTGGCAGCCAGCATTTCCCGCTCCGTGGTCGACGGTTTGGCAACGGGAATTGCGGGCCCGCCCTGCCAACCGATCGTAAAACCATTGCCGTAGCGCATATCGACATATTCGATGTCCTGGGCGCGGCTGCTAATAATGTCGGCGACCAGTGCCACGAACAGATCGGTACGCTCCTGCACCTTGCGACGACCGAGGCGCACGCCGATGCCGTTGTTCAGCGTCATCTCCCAGGAACCGCGCGCATCCAGATGTACGCGGCGCAGATCCAGGCCCGCGGGAATCAGCTGGTCCCGAACTTCAAGGTAACGCGCAGCAACCTCGGCCGAGCGGTCATCAGGACCGCTCAGGCGCGGCAACTCTGCGGGCACGTGCCGCGCGTCGGACATAAAAAGTTCGCCGCGAGTATTCAGCAGCCCGCGCTCGCCCCAGATCGCCGCCGGAACCTGCTCGGTTACCGTGATCGCAATGCGGCTTGGCCAGCGCCGCGCCACTCGCGCCTGATCGATCCAGGGCAAAGCGACAATACGCGACCGGATGCGACCGAGGTCAGCGCCGACAAAGCCGACGTTGATATCGTCGCTGATCGCTTCCTCGAGCTGCAGTGCTGTGACACGCTGGAACGGCCCGTTGATCTCGATAGAAGTGATCGGGCGGTCCAGCATCGCCAGGCTCATCTGGTAGGTCGCCAGAACAACGCCAACGGCGATCAGAGGCGCAAGCAATCGGCCGATACGAATCGTCGGCATCTTGATCGCTACTGCCTTCTTTGGCTTGCGGCGTTTGGCCTGTTTACGTGCCATGAACTGCCACCTCAACGTTGTCGGACATATCACCGGCCCGAAAACTCGTCTCGAGAATGCGCCAGCAGAGCTCACCAAAGTCGATGCCGTCCGCGCGCGCCGCCATCGGCACCAGGCTGTGACTGGTCATGCCCGGCACCGTATTGACTTCCAGCACGAGCGGCTGGCCGTCCGCGCCGGTCATGAAATCGACCCGGCCCCAGCCCGCGCACCCAAGCTCGTTGAACGCCGCAACGGCGAGCTCGGCGTAAACCTGCTCTTCGGCCGCGCTCGTCGTGCCGGGGCAGATGTACTCGGTACGATCGGATTCGTATTTCGCGCGGTAGTCGTAGAAAACCCGCGGTGTCTCGATCCGAATACTCGGCAACGCCCTGCCCTGCAGCACAGCGACAGTAAACTCGCCACCGTTGATACAGGTCTCCAGCAGCGCCGTGTCGCCGTAATGCAGTGCCTGGTCCACCGCGTCATTGATTTCGGCAGCCTCGAAGATCTTTGCCATACCAACACTCGAGCCCTGCCCCGAGGGTTTGATAATCAGCGGAAAACCGAGTTGCTGAGCGGCAACCGCAGCCTCCGCGCGCGAACGAACGGGCGCATAGTCAGGCGTCGGAATGCCGGCCGCACGAAACAGGTGCTTACTGCGAATCTTGTCCATCGCGACGGCCGACGCCAGTACGCCGCTGCCCGTGTACGGAATACCGAGCCATTGCAGCGCACCCTGCAGCGCACCGTCCTCGCCACCAGGACCATGCAGCGCATTCCACACACGATCGAAACCGGCGCCGGCAAACTGCGTCATGCTGTTCTCTGCCGGATCCCATGCATGCGCATCAACGCCTGCCGCAACCAGGGCCTTGAGCACGGCGGCACCGGTATCCAGCGACACCTCGCGTTCGCTCGAGTTGCCGCCGAGCATCACGGCAACACGTCCGAACTCGGCCGCACTGGCGACGACCCGACGCGCTTCAAGTGCTGCAGTGACGCCCGTCATGCGCCTTCCTCACCGACAATGCGGACTTCGTGCACGAGGTTCACGCCGTGCTCGTCAAGCACGGTACGTTGCACGTGTTCGATCAATGCTTCGATGTCGCGTGCGGTCGCTGCCTCCCGATTGATAATAAAGTTGGCATGCTTCGTCGACACTTCAGCACCACCGATGCGATAACCCTTCAACCCGGCAGCCTCGATCAGGCGTGCTGAAAAATCGCCGGGCGGATTGCGGAACACGGAGCCACAGCTCGGCAAACCCAGCGGCTGCGTTTTCTTACGACGGTCCAGCATCGACTTCATCCCTGCCATGCTCGGCTCAACATCCGGATCAAACTGCAGGGTCGCCTCAAGAAACCACTCGTGCTGCGGTCCGTTGACGCTGCGATAGCCGACGACGTAGTCGGCCGGTGTGCGCTCGTGCACGTTGCCGCTGCGATCGATCGTGCGAACCGCAATCACAAGCTCCCAGGTTTCCCCGCCATGGGCGCCGGCGTTCATCGCCAACGCGCCGCCGACGGTGCCGGGGATACCGGCGAAAAACTCGGACGGGCCGAGCCGCCAGCGTATACATTGCCGTGCCAACTGTGTGCACGGCACGCCTGCGCCGGCGCGCACGCACAGTTCATCGACACGCTCGAGGTGCCGCAGTATTTTCGTGGCCGCGATGACAACACCCGGCAGGCCACCATCACGGACCAGCAGGTTGGTACCCACACCGAGCCAGAACACCGGCGTATCGTCGTCGAGCTCAGCAAGAAACGCCGCCAGATCGTCGATGCTGGCAGGCACAAAAAACGTCTCGGCCGGACCGCCGACACGCCACGAGGTATGACGGCTCATCGGCTCGTCATAACGCAGCTCGCCCTGCACCTGGAGTTCTCTTGCAGCAGCCATCATGAATGCACCCGCAGCGGCGGGCCGTCACCCAGCAGCTCCGGCAGATTACCGGCGTAAGCGCCGATATCGCCGGCGCCCATGGTCAGCAACAGGTCGCCGTCTTTCAGCAAGTCAGTCAGTACAGCCGGAATCTCGTCCAGCGATTCGACGAAAACCGGTTCAACGGCACCGCGCGTGCGGATAGCGCGGGCCATGGCACGGCCATCGGCAGCGGTAATCGGCTCCTCGCCAGCGGCATAAACCTCGAGCAGGACAAGCACATCCGCTGTCGACAGCACGGTAGCGAAGTCATCCAGCAAATCGCGAGTCCGCGTGTAGCGATGCGGCTGGAAGACGAGGACGACGCGGCGACCCGGCCAGCCCGACTTGGCTGCGGCCAGTGTCGCGGCAATCTCGGTTGGATGATGCCCATAGTCATCGACCAGCGTGATGGTGCCAGCACTGGTCTTGATTTCGCCGAGGTTCTGGAAGCGCCGGTCGATGCCTTCGAAGTTGTCGAGTGCACGCGTCAGCGCATCGTCACCAATTTGCAGCTCGTCAGCAACGGCGATGGCCGCCAGCGCGTTGCGGACGTTGTGCAATCCCGGCAACTGTAAGCTTACGTGCAGGACTGGGGACAGATCTTCAGCTGTGTCCCCGTGCGAATGTTCCACGTTGCCAGAACGACTCTCTCTAACAACATCAAACTCCGTCATCGCTGCATCAAACCGAATGTTGATCGCACGCACATCGGCACCTTCATCGATGCCATAAGTCGTTACCGAGCGGCCGATATCGCCGATCACCGCATTGACACCCGGGTCGTCACTACAGACGACCGCCAGCCCATAGAACGGCAGGTTGTGCAGGAATTCGATAAAACCACTTTTCAGTTTTTCGATATCGCCGTCGTAAGTCGACATGTGATCGGCATCAATGTTGGTCACGACGGCCAGCATCGGTTTCAGGTGGACAAAAGACGCGTCGCTCTCGTCGGCTTCGGCCACGAGGTACTCGCCCTGCCCGAGCCGGGCGTTGGCATCGGCGCTCTTCAGGCGCCCGCCGATAACAAATGTCGGGTCCAGCCCGCCCTCTGCCAGCACGCTGGCGATCAGGCTGGTGGTCGTCGTCTTGCCATGCGTACCGGCGACTGCGATCGAATAACGAAAGCGCATCAGCTCCGCCAGCATCTCGGCGCGGCTCACGACCGGCATCAGTTGCTCGCGGGCAGCCGCGACTTCCGGATTGGTTTCATCGACCGCGCTGGAGACCACCACGGCATCAGCGTCGCGAATGTTGTCGGCAGCGTGGCCGATGAATACGGTAGCGCCCTGGGTTTCAAGGCGTCGAGTCTGTTTGTTGCGTTTGAGGTCGGATCCCTGCACGGCGTAGCCGAGGCTCAGCATGACTTCGGCGATGCCGGACATGCCGGAACCACCGATGCCAACGAAGTGCACGCAATGAATACGACGCATACGTTTGATCATGCCGCTACCCCCGCTTGCCGGAGACACACGGACGTAATGCGCTCGAGCGAATCGGGCGTGGCCAGTGCGCGCGCTTTGGCAGCAAGGCCGGCGAGCTCGTCGCGAGAACGCAGCCAGGCACGCAACACGTCAGCGAGACTCTCAGGTGTGAGGTTCGCTTCCTGGATGATCGCGGCAGCACCGGCTGCTGCCATCGGCCGGGCATTCGCCGTCTGGTGGTCATCAACCGCTGCCGGGTACGGAACGAACAGGGCCGGCAGCCCGGCCGCACACAACTCGGCAACCGTGAGGGCCCCGGCACGACAGACAACGAGGTCGGCCCAGGCATACGCTGCGGCCATGTCCTCGATGAACGGCAGGACTTCGGCATCGATGCCACTGTCTGCATAGGCCTGCCGTGCGATATCGAGTGTTTTCTCGCCGCACTGGTGGCGCACCGCGGGGCGATCTGCGGTGCCGAGTAATGCGAGTGCCGCAGGCACGGTGCGATTCAGCGCCAGGGCACCCTGACTGCCACCCAGGACCAGCAGCCGCAGGGGGCCGCGACGCTCGGCATAACGCGGTGCCGGCGCCTCGATCGCCGCGATGTCTTCGCGAACCGGGTTACCGACGGTTTCAGCACCGACATCAGAAATAAAGCTGCCCGGGAAGGCTTGCAGCACAACCCGGGCAAGACGCGCCAGAAGACGATTGGTCAGGCCCGCAGCAGCGTTCTGCTCGTGAATCACGAGCGGCCGGCGGGTCAGCCAGGCGGCAACACCACCAGGACCACTGACGAAGCCGCCCATGCCGAGCACGACTGCAGGGCGGCGGCGAATGATTACGCCGAGCGACTGCAACAGCGCCCAGCCAATTTGAAACGGTGCCATGAGCGTGGCCAGCAGGCCTTTGCGGCGCAGGCCCCGCACGCTGATCCATTCGATATCAATCCCGGCTGCCGGCACGACCCGGGCTTCGAGCCCGCGATGCGTGCCCAGCCAGACAACATCGCGAGCGTTCGCCTGCAGTGCTCGCGCTACGGCGAGTGCCGGATAGACGTGGCCGCCGGTGCCGCCCGCCATGACCAGTATGGGTCTCGAGCTCATCGGCGACGACCCCGCTTACGGTTGACGGGCTTCGCGTCGACGAGAAGTTCATGATGAATACGCAGCAGCAGTCCGATGCAAATCATCGTGATGATCAGGCTGCTGCGACCGTAACTGATTAACGGCAGTGTCAGACCCTTGGTCGGCAGCAAACCCATGTTGACGCCGACATTGATAAACGCCTGCAGCCCGAGCCAGGTACCTATGCCGATGGCAATGTATGCTTCATAAAATCGCTCTGCGCTGGCGGCTCGTATGCCGAGTTTGAAAACGCGCCACAGCAGCGCGAGAAACAGGCCGATTAGCACCAGCGAACCGAGCAGTCCGAATTCTTCTGCAAACACAGCGAACACGAAATCGGTATGTGCTTCGGGCAGGTAAAAGAGTTTCTGCACGCTCTCGCCAAGTCCGACACCGAACCACTCGCCGCGGCCTATTGCGATCAACGATTGTGTCAACTGAAAGCCCGAATCGAACGGATCCGACCAGGGATCGAGAAAGCCGGTCAGTCGCTTCATCCTGTAAGGCGAGAGCATCGCGAGCGCCGCCATACCGATGACCGCAAGCACGAGAAACAACATGAAATCGCGAATCCGCGCGCCCGCCACGAACATCATGACCAGTGCCGTGGCAACGAGGACGACAGCCGCGCCGAAGTCAGGCTGTTTCAGCAATAGCGCACACGCCAGAACCAGCAGCAACATCGGCCAGAAGAAGCCCATGAACTGTTCACGCAGCGGTTTGTTGCGACGCACGAGATAGCCGCCGAGATACAAGAGGAAGCACAGCCGCGCAGGCTCGGATACCTGCAGGTTAATGAACCCGAAGCGCACCCATCGCGTGCTGCCGTTAACCTCGTGCCCGACGCCCGGAATCAGCACGACAACCAGCAGCGCGATACCAACGAAAAGCATCAGCAGCCCGAGGCTCTGCCAGACCTGCATCGGCACAAACAGGCAGATACCGCCCGCGGCCAGGCCGATCGTGGCCGCCAGCAGCTGGCGCTGCAGGTAGAAGAACGGGTTGCCAACCGCATTGTCGGAGATCGAGATGGACGCCGAGGCGAGAATAACGAAGCCGCCAAACAACAGTGCCGTCACAATCGTCAGCAGCACAGGATCGAGTTTGAGCTCGGTCTTCAGGCGGGCCGGAAACGGCATGATTACGCTGCGGGTTGTCACGGCTGCAGCGCTCCCACGGCTTCAACAAACACGTCACCGCGCTCACCGTAGTTCTTGAATTGATCGAAACTGGCGCAGGCCGGTGCCAGCAACACGCTGTCGCCGGTTTCCGCGTACGTCGCAGCGGCCCTGACCGCCGCGCGCAGATCCGCGGCAAAATGGACGGGCATGACCGTATCAAGTGCCAGCGCGATTTTCTCGGCATCGGCACCAATCAATACGGCAGCGCGCAACTTGCCGTCGACGGCTGCGGCCAGGTCCCGGAAGTCACCACCTTTGCCATCGCCGCCGGCGATCAGCACCAGGCTGCCATCAATCGAATTGATCGACGCGACCGCTGCCGCAACGTTGGTTGCTTTTGAATCATTGACGTAATCGACTCCGTCTACGCGGGCGACAAACTGCATGCGGTGCGGCAATCCGGGGAACTCGGCAATTACCTGCAGCATCGCCGGCATGCTCAGGCCCAGCAGTTCACCGGCCGCCAGCGCGGCCAGGGCGTTGAGCTGGTTGTGCGTCCCGACCATCGCCAGGTCGCTGGCGGCAAATAGCAGTTTTCCGCCGCGTGCCAGGTACATCGCACCATTTTCGATACGCAGCCCGTACTGACCCGACTCCGGCGCATCGCTGCCAAAGCTGATAACACGATCGAGTAACGCCGACTGCCGGCGAGCTTCAGCGTCGGCGCGGTTGATGACGGCAGTCCGGGCTTCGCGGAATATCCGGTACTTCGAACGCCGATATTCCGCTGCGCTGCTGTGCCAGTCGAGATGGTCCTCCGAGACGTTGAGCAACACCGCGACTGCGGCCGGCAAAGTCTGCGTACGCTGCAATTGAAAGCTCGACAATTCGAGCACGTAAATATCGGGCACCGGCCCCTCGAGAAGATCGAGCGCGGGCTCGCCGAGATTGCCACCGGCCAGCGCATTGCGCCCGTCAGCCCGACACATGTGGTAGAGCAAGGTCGTCACCGTACTCTTGCCATTCGAACCGGTAACGGCCGCGAATGGCGCACGCGCTTCGCGGGCGAACAGTTCGATGTCGGAAACGATCTCGATTTTCTGCTGGCGGGCTTTGACCAGCAGCGGATGACTGTCCGCGATGCCGGGTGAGGCGATAATGCGGTCGACACCGGCGGGCAGCTCTGCATCGCCAGGCAGCAACTCTGCGTCCGGCCAAAGCGCATGGAGCTCGTCGATGCCGGGCGGCTGTTTGCGAGTATCAAAAAACAGCGGGTCGCCTGCTCGGCGGTGCAGATATCGCGCAATCGACAACCCTGTCGCGCCGAGTCCGAGGACGAGGTCTTTGCGTGTTGTTGCCGGTGCCGTGTTCATCGTATTTTCAAACTCGCCAGACCAATCAGCACCAGGATGACGGTGATGATCCAGAAGCGAACGATGACCTTCGGCTCGGCCCAGCCCTTGAGTTCAAAGTGGTGATGCAAGGGCGCCATTCGAAAGACGCGTTTGCCGGTCAATTTGAAAGAGGCCACCTGGATGATGACGGACAAAGTTTCAATGACGAAAACGCCGCCCATGATCGCCAGCACAATTTCCTGACGCACAACAACCGCAACGGCACCCAGCGCGGCACCCAGCGAGAGTGCCCCGATATCGCCCATGAATACCTGCGCCGGGTAAGTGTTGAACCACAGGAAGCCGAGGCCGGCACCGGCCAGCGCGGTGCAGAACACGAGAATTTCGCCAGTTCCGGCAACGTAGGGTATGCCGAGATACGCCGCGAAATTTACGTTGCCGGTGACGTAGGCAAAAATGCCAAGCGCGCCGCCAACAAGGACAGTCGGCATGATCGCCAGACCGTCGAGGCCATCAGTAAGATTAACTGCGTTACTGAAGCCAACAATAAAAAAGTACGTTACAACAACCTGAAACATGCCCAGGGGCAGGGCCAGATCCTTGAAGTACGGAATCAATAATGAGGTTTGCACCGCATCAGTTGCCGTAACGTACAGAGCAATGGCGGCGACCAAGGCCGCGCCAGACTGCCAGAAGAGCTTTTGCTTCGCCGAAATTCCAGCGGGATTTTGCAGGATGAGTTTCTTGTAGTCATCGACGAAGCCGATGACGCCAAAGGACAAGGTAACGAACAGGACGACCCAGACGTAGAGGTTGCCGAGGTCGGCCCACAGCAGGGTACTGACCGAAATGGCGGTCAAAATCAACGCGCCGCCCATCGTCGGCGTGCCGGTCTTCAAGAGATGCGTTTCGGGGCCATCCTCGCGTACCGGCTGACCGATCTGCTTGACGGTCAGGCGCTTGATCATCCGCGGACCAACGAGAAAGGACAGCAGCAGCGCGGTCAGCGCACCGAGAATCGCGCGCATCGTCAGGTAGTTGAATACGTTAAAACCGGATTCAAACTGAGCCAGGTATTGGGTGAGATAGAGCAGCATCAGGCCTTCTTCCTCGCGGCCGCGCGCGCGCGTAACGCCTCGACGATGATTTCCATTCGCATCGAACGGGAACCCTTGACGAGGACATTCACAGAACTCGTCAGCGCTGCGCTCACGTCATCGATCAAAGCATCCGCATTGCCATACCAGCTCGCGTGCTCGCCAAAGCCTTCAACGGTGTTTCTCGACAGCTCACCGATAACGAACAGTCGGTCGATGCCGCAGTCGCGGGCCGCCTCGCCGACCGCACGGTGCATGTCCGCCGCATCGTCGCCCAGCTCCATCATGTCGCCAAGCACCAACCAGTTATCGCCCGGCAGGCTCGCCAGAAACTCGGCCGCAGCCACAACCGACAGTGGATTGGCGTTATAGCTGTCATCGAATAGCGTGGCGCCATTACAGCCGTTTAGCGGCTGCAGTCGACCGCTGACCGGAACAACGTTTTCGAGCGCCGTCCTGATATTTTCCGACGCCACGCCACACACATGCGCGACGGCCGCGGCGGCACAGGCGTTGCGCACGTTATGAGTACCTACGAGTGGCAGAGCGATCGCCTGCTCGGCATCAGGCAGCTGCAGCCTGAAGCTCGACCCACTGGTGCCGGTCTCAATGTCCACGGCACGTACATCAGCGCCGGCGCCAAGACCAAAACTCACCACCTGTCCGTCCTCGACTTGCGACGCCCAGTAAGAAAAGTAGTCGTCATCCGCGTTCAGTACCGCGATGCCGTTTTTACCAAGGCCCTGCAGAATCTCGCCCTTCGCCCGCGAGACACCGTCGAGCGAACCGAATCCTTCGAGATGCGCAGCTGCTGCATTGGTAATGACGGCGACGTCGGGCCTCGCAATCGAGGACAGGTAGGCGATTTCTCCCGCGTGATTGGCACCCATTTCAAGGACTGCGAAACGGTGTTCCTTCTTGATGCGAACCAACATCAGCGGCATGCCGATGTCATTGTTGAAATTGCCGCGAGTCGCGAACGTTGGTCCCTGCTGCTGCAGGCAGGCTTTGATCAGTTCTTTGACCGTCGTCTTGCCATTGCTCCCGGTCACGCCGACAATCTTCGCCGCGAGTTCCTCGCGCCACGCGGCGGCCAGCCGGCCCAATGCCAGGCGCGTATCGTCTACAGCAATCTGCGCCAGCGAAGCATCCGTCGGGCGCCTGACGACGGCGCCGGCAGCACCGCACGCGCCTGCCGCGTCGACATATTCCAGACCATCGAAGTTGGGTCCTTCGAGCGCGAAGAACAGTTCGTCTGCGCGCAGCGACCGGGTATCGGTGCTGACGCCGGTGAATTCGCGATCATTACCGTGCAGAATGCCGTTCATGCTTGCGGCGGCGCGGGCCAGCGTGTTGATCATGCCCCGCCCCCCGCAACCGGAATTCCGAGCGCCCTTTGTGCCACCAGCATGTCGGCGAACGACAAGCGCACATCGCCAACTTGCTGGTAAGTCTCATGACCTTTACCAGCCAGCAACACAACGTCACCCGCGCCCGCCTGACCGATCGCCCAGGCGATTGCTGCGGCGCGATCCTCGATCACGACGGCGTCCTCTGGCTGCTGCAGGCCCTCTTGAATTTCTGTGATGATTTTTTGCGGTGACTCGTTACGCGGATTGTCGCTGGTGATCACGACAGTATCGGCGTGTTGTTCCGCCGCCCTGCCCATCAGCGGCCGCTTCCCGGTATCGCGCTCGCCGCCGCAACCAAAAACGCAGATCAGCCTGCCGCTGCAATGCGCACGCAAAGCCGTCAATGACGCCTCGATGGCTTGGGGTGTGTGAGCGTAGTCAACGTAAACATTGACTCCAGCAGCCGCCACGCGCTGCAGGCGTCCCGGCGGCGCGCTCACCTGCGACAGCACGCCGCAGGCCGTGTCGAAGTCGACGCCGCGCTGCAGCAGCAGCGCCAGCACCAGCGCGGCATTCGCGACATTGAATTCGCCTGGCAAAGGCAGCCGCACCCGGCCGTTGCCCCAGGAGCTATCGACGACAAATTCCGAACCGTGCTCCGTGGCATCAACAGTACGCACGAAAACGTGCGGCCGCTTGTCAGACGCGTGCTTGGCAGCACGGTCTCCCTGAGTTGCTACCACCACCACGTTCTCGCCACTGCGAGCGGCCAGCTCGGTGCCCCATTCTGAATCGATAGTGACGATCCGGTGCAGCACGTCGGCCTCCTCGAAAAGGCGCGCTTTGCTTTCGAAGTACTCCCGCATGCCGGCGTGGTAGTCGAGATGATCGCGCGTCAAATTGGTAAACAACGCGGCCTCAAAGCGCACGCCGTCGACGCGGTGTTGCGACAGCGCATGCGACGACACTTCGATTGCGGCACTGGTGGCTTGCTGATCACAAAATTCGGCCAGCCGGCCATGCAGCTCGATGGCCGCAGGCGTCGTCATACCTTCCGTGCCGGCAAGTTCGCCGACGCCATAACCGAGCGTGCCGAGATAACCGCAAGACCCGCCAAGCAACTCGTCACATTGCGCAATCAGCCAGGCAACGGTCGTCTTGCCATTGGTGCCAGTCACACCCACCACTTTGAGCCGTTCGGATGGGCGGGCGTAGTAGCGGTTGGCAATCTCGCCCAGTTTTGCGCCAAGATCAATGACAGGCAGCACGGGCACTGCAGCGTTCGCCGGCGCAGCGGCTGTCGAAACATCGAATGCAATTGCGGCCGCGCCTGCTGCCAGCGCATTGTCGATGTAATCGAGCCCGTGGCTGGCCAGACCCTGCGTCGCCAGGAACAGAAAACCCTTGCCAACCTGTCGACTGTCACTGGCGATACCGGCAACGGGCAACGCCGGCGCATCCGCGTAGCCCTGTAGCAGGTCGGCGACGGTGGGTGCCGTGATGAGCTGTTCTGCAGGCACGCTCATCGACTCTCTTCCCGGGCCGTCATTGCCTGCATGACGCTGCCGGGATCGCGGGCCGGTGTAGCATCAGGCGGCACGGCGAGCAGACGCAGTGACTCCGACATCACGTCAGCGAAGACGGGCGCGGCCACGTCGCTGCCGTAATATAGTTTGCCGCGTGGCTCATCGATGACGACGACGGTCGCCAGTTGCGGATCGCTGGCGGGCGCGAGACCCGCGAATATCGAAATATATTTATCTTCCGAGTAGCCGCCAGACGCGAATTTCCATGCTGTGCCGGTCTTGCCGGCGATACGGTATCCATCAACCGCCGCCTTGGTCCCCGTGCCTCCGGGCCGCACGACTTCCTCAAGCATGCGGCGCACGGCATCGGCAGTGTCTTCGGAAATGACTCGCTCGCCCCGGTTCGGCTGGTCGAGTGCAACCAGCGATATCGGGTGAGTGATGCCGTTGGCACCGATCGCTGCATAGGCCTGCGCAAGTTGCAGCGGCGTAACGGATACACCGTAACCGTAGGCCAGTGTTGCCTGGCTGATCGGTTGCCAGTTGCTGTAGTGCGTCAGCATGCCAGCCGACTCGCCCGGGAAGCCGCTGCTGGTTAACTCGCCCAAACCGAAGTGCGCCATCGTGTCCCACAGCTGGTCCGGTTGCAGCGTCATGGCGAGCTTCGTCACGCCGACGTTACTCGAGCGCGCCAATATTGTGGTCAGGCTGACGCGACCCAGGTTGTGGCTGTCGGTAATTTTCTTTACACCGACCGTAACAAAACCGGGTGCCGTATCGACCACGCTGCTTGGGCGGTACTGCCCGCTTTCCAGCGCCGCAGCGATAACCAAAGGCTTGATGCTTGAACCGGGTTCAAAAATATCGGTGATAGCCCGGTTGCGGTATCGTTCCGCCGTAAATTGCGAGCGATCGTTTGGGTTATAGGTCGGCTGGTTGACCATGGCCAGCACCTCGCCGGTGCTGACGTCGAGCACAACGATTGAACCCGAGCGTGCTTCATGTGTCTTGATCGCGGCCTTCAGCGTGCGGTAAGCGAGATACTGCACGCGCAGGTCGATACTGGTGCGCAGATCCTTGCCATGATGCGGCGGGCGAATACTCGCGACATTTTCGATGGAACGGCCCAGCCTGTCTTTAAGAACGCGTTTTGCGCCCGACTCGCCCGCCAGCCAGTGATTGAAGGCAAGCTCGATGCCTTCCTGCCCCTGATCGTCAATATCCGTAAAGCCGATAAGGTGTCCGGTGACCTCGGAGGCCGGGTAGTAACGATGGTATTCGCGCTGCACATTGATGCCGGGCAGTTTCAGCGCCAGTACTTCGAGCGCCTGCTCAGGGTTCAGGTGCCGCTTCAGGTACAGGAACTCTTTGTCCATGCTGCGCGTGATACGACGCATCAGCATTTGCGGGTCGACGTCCAGGATACGCGCGAGTTTCGGAATGCTGTCGACGGCGCTGGCAAATTCCTTCGGGTTGGCCCAGATACTATCGACCGGTGAACTGATCGCGAGCGGCTCGCCGTTGCGATCAGTAATCGTGCCGCGATGCGCCGAGATACTCTCGGTACGCAGATGCCGGGTATCAGCCTGCTCGTTCAGAAAATCCTTGTCCAACACCTGCAGGTGCACGGCGCGCGCCACGAGCGAGACTGCCGCAAGGCTGAAGAATGCAGCGACCAGCGTCACCCGTACGACGAAGCGCCGTGCCGTTTTCTGTTTGGTTTCTGCGCCGCGGGTCATGGTCGCTCGATTACGTGGATGTCCGCGGCCGCCGGCCGGATGAGCGCCAGATCGTCAGTCGCGACTTTCTCTATCCGGGCATGCTGTGCCCAGGTACTCTGTTCGATCTGCAGTTGACCCCATTCGATATTCAGCGCATCACGCTCTTGCGTCAGCGCCTCGAGTTCGACAAATAGCTTGCGCGACTCGTGCTTCGTATAGACCAGCGTAATGGCGCTCATCACACAAACAACGGCGAACACGAAGGTCAGCAGAAAGGACTGTTGGCGCGATACCGTCTGCATCAGGTCCGCTCCGCGATCCGCAGTCGCGCGCTGCGGGCGCGACGATTTGCCGTTATCTCGTCAGCTGTCGCCATGACGACTTTGCCAACGGTTGCAAGCTTCGGCCGGAACTCTTCTGGTATCGATGGCATGCCACGGTATTGCTCAGCTTCCCGGGACGCCTCGCGCATGAAGCGCTTTACGATGCGGTCTTCCAGCGAGTGAAAGCTGATGACGCAGAGACGCCCACCGCTGCGCAGCACTGTAACTGACTGCTGCAACACGGCCTGCAGCTGTTCCAGCTCGCTATTGATAAATATTCGAATAGCTTGGAACGTCTTGGTTGCCGGATGCTTCTTTTGGCCACGCTTCGGCGCAACGGATTCGACCAGGCTCGCCAGCTGCGCGGTGCTGTTGATCGGCGCTACCGCGCGCTCGGCGATAATTGCCCGAGCGATGCGTGCGGCCGCCGGCTCTTCGCCAAATTGTCGCAGTACACGTTTCAATTCGAATTCGCCCACAGTTGCAAGCCAGTCGCGCGCCGACGTGCCCGACTGCGGATCCATCCGCATGTCGAGCGGTCCGTCACGCATGAAACTGAAACCCCGCTGCGCTTCATCCAGCTGCGGTGAGGAGACGCCCAGATCGAATAGCAGGCCGTCGACTGCGCCCGTAAGCTCTCTCGCCGAAATGAATGTCTCAAGTTGTGCAAGTTCGCCCCTGATTAACTCGAAGCGCGGATCTTCTGTTAGCGTTTTCGGCGCTGATGTAATTGCCTGCGGATCCCGGTCGATAGCGATTAACCGACCGCTGGCATTCAGCTGCTCCAGAATCTTCCCGCTGTGACCACCGCGTCCGAACGTTCCATCGACGTAACAGCCACCTGGTTTAATTTTCAGTCCGTCCAGGACTGGCCCCAGCAGCACCGGCACGTGCGCGTTGCTGCTCATAAACTGAACGGCGACCTAGAACGAGATCGACTCGAGGTCAGCCGGCAAGTCGCCGTCGTCTTCCTCGTTGAGCCATGCATCGCGTTTTTCGTTCCAGGTTGCTTCGTCCCACAATTCAAACTTGTTGCCCTGCCCGATCAACATCGCGTTTTTTTCGAGGCCGGCAAAATCCCGGAGCTCGCGCGACACCAGTACGCGGCCGTTACCGTCCATTTCGACTTCGGTGGCGTAACCGACCATAATGCGCACGATTCGTCGTGCCGCTTTGTTCATGCTCGGCAGGCGCACGAGTTTGCGTTCCAGTTCTTCCCAATCGGGCAGCGGATAAACGAGGAGGCAGTGGTCCTTATCGACAGTCACGATGATCTGGCCATCACAACGGGCAGCAAGCCGCTCCCGGTACCGGGTCGGTATTGCCATACGCCCTTTGGCGTCAAGACTGACTTTGGTGGCCCCTCGAAACATGACGCTGTGGGTGGCCGCCTAATCTGCGCCGGAAGGCGCGAAATCTGGGCAGGCTACCCCTCTTCTCCCACTTTTATCCACTTTTCAACACTATAGGTGGCGGCCTGCACGACCGTCAACACACAAGACCGAATAACTGTTGTTGTACAGTGACTTAGGGGCTATTTGATGGCTCAAAAAGGGCGAATTGTGGCAGGGTTCGCGCCAAGCAAATCAATCGTTTACAGGTTGTTCCTCGAAGAGGGCTTAGAAACGGGTCGCGAATACGCGACAGCGCTCGCCTGGCGACGAAATCCGACGGACTCTGCGCAGGCTGCGCAGCGATCGGCATCAGTGACGGGATTTATCTTATAACGTATTGTTTTTTATAGACAAAAAGTGAGAAAGCCGGAGCCGGCAATAAGCCGGGTTCTGTCTACGACAACCATTCATCTGGGATAGCTGTCACCAGCTACCTCTAGCAACCTACCCGGGAGTCCGTTCGGAACCGACGGTGCGGGAGCGCTCTATTCCCCTTTCGGGGAAATGTGCATAGGCACAATCTCCCCTATTGGGGGAGATTTGCGTCCCGCTACTCCCCTATTTGGTCTTGCTCCGGGCGGGGTTTACCGTGCCGCGAGCTGTTACCAGTCGCGCGGTGCGCTCTTACCGCACCTTTTCACCCTTACCGGACACAAGCCCGGCGGTCTGTTTTCTGTGGCACTTTCCATAGGCTCACGCCCCCCAGGTGTTACCTGGCGCCCTGTCCGAAGGAGCCCGGACTTTCCTCTGCAGAAAACTGCAGCGATTGCCTGGCCGACTCCGGCTCTCTCGCGGGGGAGTTTACACCATGCACTCTGAAAACAGCGCGGTTAACCGCGAATTTCGAGCAAACGCTGGTAGAGCGCGTTTTTCTTTTCACCCGTCAGTTTCGCCGTAACTTTCGCCGCATCCTTGCCTGGCAGATGTTTCGCAAGCTCGACCAGCAAAGTGTCGGTATCGAGCGTCGATTCGGTCTCGATGTCGACGCCGGCAACGACAATCACAAATTCACCCTTGCTGACGATGTCACCGGCATCGACTTTAAGTCGTAGCGAGCCAAGTGAGCCCTGCACGCACTGCTCATGCAGCTTGCTGAGCTCCCGGCCGATGAACGCGTCGCGCTCCTCGCCAAATACCTCGGCAAGATCAGCCAGAGCGGCGGCGATACGGTGCACGGATTCGAAAAAAACCAGCGTGCGTGATTCACTAACCAGCGACTGCAGTCGCTTGCGCCGCGCCACTGCTTTGGCCGGCAGGAACCCCTCGAAACAGAATCGATCGGTAGGCAGGCCTGCTGCAGACAGCGCTGCAGTCACAGCACTGGCACCCGGCATTGGCGAGACCGTGATACCGTGCAGATGGGCGGCGCGCAGCAAACGGTAACCGGGATCACTCACCAGCGGCGTGCCCGCATCACTCACCAGCGCCACCGATTGTCCGGCCTCGAGCTCGGCAATGACCTTCGTCACAACCTGCTCCTCATTGTGATCATGCAGCGCAATAAGTCGCTTTTTCAGCCCTAAATGCGATAGCAATCGCCCGGTGTGGCGGGTATCCTCGGCGGCAATCAGATCCACATCGGCAAGCGTCTGGCGCGCCCGAGGCGTCAGATCCTCAAGGTTGCCAATCGGCGTTGCTACAACGTACAGATTGCCGCTCATGAGCG
This sequence comes from Woeseiaceae bacterium, assembly GCA_049667545.1. Classification (GTDB taxonomy): domain Bacteria; phylum Pseudomonadota; class Gammaproteobacteria; order Steroidobacterales; family Woeseiaceae; genus UBA1847. The sequence continues at coordinate 3,392 of JBATID010000125.1, read as the reverse complement.
CCCGATCCTTTGCTACGGTTAACGAAATGATAATGAACTGTCTAACCCATCCTGCCCGTGAAAGACGCGTACTGGCAAGCGCTGCCATGCTGCTGGCCGCGATGCTGGCGTTGGGCGGTTGCGAAACAACCTCGTTCGGCGGGCTGCGCGGTGGCGGCGAAGCCCAGGCGGCGCGACTGGCCGCAGACGGAAAACACGCGGAAGCCGCCGGCGCCTACATCGCTCTGGCCGGCGACAAGATCGATAGCGAACGCGACCGTCTGACACTGCTCGCCGTGGAACAGTGGCTGGATGCGGGCGATGTCGAGAGGGCGCGGAATGCCTTTGGCGATGTCAACCGTCCAACAGGTGGCGATCTCGTCACTTTGTGGAGGACCAACTGGGCCGCCTTCTCCCTCTACGATGGACAGGCGGATGCCGCTTTGCGTCTGCTCGAACCCATGAGTCGAGAGGCCTTGTCGCAGCGCGACCGCCTGCGCGTTGAGGCGCTGCGCGCCGATGCGTGGTTTCAAAAACAGGATCCCGCGCAAGCCGTTCAGATCATGAGCCAGCGCGAGAACTGGATCGACGATGACCGCGGCCTTCAACAGAGCCGGCAGCGACTTTGGCAGGGGATGCTCGTCAGCAACGCAACAGCGCTGCGCTCGGCTACCGACACCACGCTGGACCCGGTCGTGCGTGGCTGGCTCACCGTGGGCTTGCTGGCAAAATCAACCGGTCAACAAGGCGCCGGCTGGACCAGCGGCGTGCAGCGCTGGCAGTCAGCAAATCCGGATCACCCGGCGATCGCGTTTCTCGGCGAAGTATCGGTGTCGGATCCGATGCTTATCGATTATCCGCGGCGCATCGCCTTGCTGTTGCCGCTGACCGGCGAAGCCGGTCGCGCCGGTAATGCGGTGCAGCACGGTTTCCTGGGTGCCTACTTCGCCAGCGCCGGTGGGCTCGACGACCGCCAAAGCGTGCGTATTTATGACGTTAACGCCGAGGGCGGAGCGACAGCGGCCTACACCATAGCCGTGGATGAAGGTGCCGAATTCGTTGTTGGACCGCTTCTGAAGAGTAGCGTACAGGAACTCGCAAACGACATTATTCCACCGGTGCCCGTACTCATCCTGAATTACCTCTCCGACGATACGCTCGTGCCACCGGGATTATTCCAGTTCGCACTCGCGCCTGAGGACGAAGCCGCATCAGCGGCCTCGCGCGCACTCGACGACGGCTACACGCGCGCGGTAGCGCTCGTGCCGGATAATGATTGGGGGCGCAGAGTACTCACGAGCTTCTCGACAGAATTTGAAGGCTTGGGCGGCACGCTGCTTGATTACCGCAGCTTTCAGCTCGGTGTACAGGATTTCTCTAATGACATAGAAGGACTGATGGGCCTGACAGGCAGCGTGCAGCGCTATCAGCGTATGCGCGCAAACCTCGGCGTACCACTGCAATTCGATCCACGACGACGCCAGGACGCGGAGTTTGTTTTTCTTGCGACCAATGCCGCCACCGCCCGATTGCTTAAGTCGCAGCTCAAGTTCCATTATTCAGGCGATTTGCCCGTTTATTCGACCTCCTCCGTTAACTCAATGGACGGCCGCTCAAATGCCGACCTCAACGACCTCATGTTTGCCGATGCGCCGTGGGTCATTGACCCGCAACCCTGGATCGAGAATCTGCCACAGCAATACGCCGAATTCTGGCCGGATGATCGCCGCCTCACAAGACTGCATGCGATGGGCTATGACGCGTACAACCTGATTGCCGCTCTGTACAACTCACGCGGCCAGAGTATTGCCGACTTCGACGGTGCCTCTGGTCGCCTGTCGCTCGACGCTGCCGGCAAAGTGCGTCGACAGCTGGCCTGGGCGCAATTTCAAAATGACGCGATCGTTGCTTTACCTGGCAAGGAATCTTTCGGCGGCCCGATACAAGACCGGACTGACGACTCTGGGCCGGTACGGCCGAGGGACGCGGACGACGCCCCGTGGGACGCAACGCGCCAGGAGCTGTAGGCGCATCCGCCGAGCGCGACGCCCTGGCATTCCTCCTCAGCCAGGGCCTGCAACTTGTGTCCAAAAACTTTCGCTGTCGCGGCGGCGAGGTCGATCTCGTCATGCTGCACCGCGGGTACCTGGTGTTCGTCGAAGTCCGCTATCGACAGTCGACACAGTTCCTGATGCCGGCACTAACTGTCGACCAGCATAAACAACGCAAGATCCTGCAAACGGCTGCGATGTTCCTCGCGCGGCACAGCCGCTATGCACAGCACACTGTGCGCTTCGACGTGGTGGCGATCACCGGCGCCGGACATCGCCGCACCCAATGGCTGCAAGATGCGTTTCGCCCGACCGATTCGACGTTGTGACCCATTGCACGCAACTACTGCTAGAATTCCCGGCACTACCACCTTAGCTGGAGGATCCATGGACGCTGTTACTCGTGTACGCGGCCACTTTGCCGAGAGCATCGCAACCAAACAGACGGCTGCAGAACAACTCGTGGAGAGCATAGCGGCCGCGGGTCGCGTCATGAGCGACGCGCTGCTTGACGACGGCAAAATTATGAGCTGCGGTAACGGCGGCTCGGCGGCAGACGCACAGCATTTCTCGTCGGAGCTGCTCAATCGTTTTGAGATGGAGCGGCCCGGACTGCCGGCTCTTGCACTGACGACTGATAGTTCCACGCTGACATCGATTAGCAATGACTACTCCTACGAGGAAATCTTCAGCAAGCAGGTGCGCGCACTTGGCAAGCCGCAGGACGTATTGCTCGGCATTTCCACGTCCGGTAATTCGGAAAATGTCATTCGCGCGATCGCCGCTGCACACGAGCGCGGCATGAAAGTGGTCGCACTGACCGGACGAGACGGTGGCCGCATGGCCGGTATTTTCGCGGAGGGCGACGTCGAAATTCGCGTGCCAGCCACACGCACGGCACGTATCCAGGAGGTTCACCTGCTGGTCATTCACTGTCTTTGCGATTTAATCGACACCACGCTGTTGGGCGTGGACTAAAGAGCTTGGGGCGCCCTATTTGACGATTTTGAGGTGTGGCCGCGACCGCGGCACCTGTACTTCCTGCTTGAGTTCGGGCGGCCGTACACGATCTGAATCGTGCGAGAAAATCATGCCCTGACGGGTTTCTCGGGCGTAGATTCCCAGCACCGCACGCATCGGTGCCCAGACGTAGAACGGCACCCCGCCAAATCGCGCACGAAAACTCAGTGCGTCATTCGTCAACTTAAGGTTATGCGCAGCCGACTCGCTGAAATTGAGAATGATCTTGACGTCTTTGATGTGCTCAACCGGCACATTGACGCCCGCGAACGAGGTGTCCACAACGATATGGGGCGTGTGGTTGCTGTCGAGCATCCACTCGTGCATCGCACGAATCAGGTA
>JBATID010000124.1:0-4329 GCA_049667545.1 Woeseiaceae bacterium | reverse complement strand
TGCGTACCGACGAGCCCGGCCGGGTGCGGGCCGGAGAAGTCAGCGTGACGGAACTGCGCGCCGTCGGGGCATGCGACGCCGGAATCGACGGCCGTGCAAAGGTACACGGTACCGTCGGTCAGTTTCGAGACGATTTCGAGGCCCTCTGCAAAGCGCTCCTTTTTGGCCGCAATCACCACGGCCGGATCGGCTGCCAGCGGGTTGGTGTCGATCGCCGTAACGAAAATCGCGTGCGGCGCGGCGTTGACGGCCGGAATCTTGCTGAACGGGCGCGTGCGGAAGGCTGTCCAAAGCCCGGATGCCTGCAGGTTGGCGCGCACGGCGCCGCCTTCCAGGCTGTAGAGCCGCTCGGACGTAAACGTATCGAATGTCTCGGCCTCGTCACCTTCGAGCTGCACCACCACCGATTGCAGCACACGCCGCTCGCCGCGGTTGACGGCCTTGACGATCCCGCTGCCCGGTGACGTGAAATTGACGCCGGGATTCTGCTTGTCCGAGAACAGCGGCTGCCCGAGCTTGACGCGCTCACCCTCCCGCACATGCATGCGCGGCTTGAGGTCATGTGTATCGCGGCCGATCAAGGCGACCGAGCGCACTTCCGGGCCCGCATGGATGACCTGTTCGGGCGCCCCGGCCAATGGGATGTTCAGGCCTTTCTTGATTTTAAACAGCATAGGAATCCGCTACTGGTTGCTTACCACCACAAGGCAAAAAGAGAACAAGCGATGAGCCACAGGCAGCCCACCGTTTGAATGGCTAATGTCGATTCGATCGCCTGCGTCATGGACTCACGGTTTCGGACGCCGACGCGGATACCCGCCGCTGCACGCCAGGCCAGGACCAGCAACAGCAGTGGTACTACCGGCGCCAACAACGGCAATGACCCTTGTATTGTCAGCCAGACGATAATTGCCGCAGCGGCAACGTGCATGGACAGGTAAAGATTCGCCGTCCACGCCAGACCCATCCGCACAGGCAATGTTTTCTTGCCGCAGGCACCGTCGGCTTCGATATCCGGCACCTCGTTGATCAGGAGGATGGTGGATACCCAGATGCCAACCGGCAACGAAAATAACAGCAGCGCCGTGTCGACAGGCGCGCCCTGCAGCCACGCCGCGCCGCTCACCGGCAAAACGCCGAAGGCGACAACAATCGACGTCTCGCCAAGACCCAGCGCGCTCAATTTCACCGGCCCGAGGGAATACAGCACGGCCAGCGCGATACCGGCGAGACCGAACAGCAGTACGACCGGCCCTTTCAGGGCGAACAGGGCAATGCCTGCCAGCGACGCGAAAACCAGCAGTGCCGTACCGAGACGCGCCATCCGCGATTGCGACAGGATGCCGGTCTGAATGAACCGCGAGCCGCCGGTATAGGGATAGATTCGCTGGTCATTGCGCCGGTCAGTACCGATGATCTCATCACCGACGTCATTCAGGACATTACTGGCGGCGTGCACACAGACAGTCGCCAGCAGCGCCAGCAGGAAAACGAGCATTTCGATGCGGCCCGTAAACATGACCCCCCAGGCAGTTCCGGCCAGGACCGGCAAAACCGAGGCAGGGAAGAATTTCGGGCGCGTCGCATGAAAAGCGCGTTTTACCGCTTTTGCGTAGGATTCGCCGGCAAATTCCGCCGCTACCGGACCCATCGGTGGAGTCGATTCTTGAGACATCGTGCATTCCTGCGTCAATTTTTGGCCGGACGGCAGCCGTGGAGACGTTTTCGAGTGCCAGTTATACCGGAAAAAATCCCGAGTTACATACGCGCTTTCCGATAAGAGCGCAGCCCTAGGTTTCGCTCTGCGAGACCTTGTACAATGGCCTGCTATATGCGGCCTTGGGCGCGGTAGAATTGCACGGCCGCTGTTTTTAAGTTGAGGATCAAGGCGATGAAAATCAGCAGGTTGTTCTGGCTTTCGCTGGCATTCGTGGTGTTTGGCGGCTGTGGCAGCAGCGAGCGTGACAAGAGCGGCGCGGCAACCGTGGTGGATGAAGAAATGGCGGGTGATGTGATTGTGGTAACTGAGGCGGAGCTGGTCGGTAATCCATTCCTGACGGAGTGGGACACTCCTTACGGGCTCCCGCCGTTCAGTGAGATCAAAAATGCCCATTACATGCCGGCGATCAAGAAGGGCATTCTCGACCTCCGCGACGAGATCAGGTCGATTACAGAGAATCCCGAGCCGCCGACCTTCGCGAACACGATACTCGCGCAGGAGCTTGCGGGCAAAACGCTGGAACGCGTTTCCACGACCTTTGGCAATATCACGGGCACGGAACTCGATGATGAATTGCGCGCACTGCAAACCGACATTTACCCGCTGCTGACCCGGGAATTTGACGCGATTACTCTGAATGCGACGTTGTTTGAACGGGTACAAAGCGTCTACGAGCAGCAGGACAGCCTCGACCTGGATGAGCAGGATGCGCGCCTGCTCGAGCTGCAGCATCGTGGTTTCGTGCGTGCCGGCGCCGCGCTGGATCCTGAGGTCAAAGCACAGGTCGCGAGTATCAATTCAGAAATCTCTGCACTAACCACCGAGTTTGGCCAGAATCTCCTCAGCGCGACGAACGCCTTCAAGATCAGAATTACAGACGAGGAACAGACCGCCGGTCTGAGCGACGATTTCAAGTCGTCAATCTGGAACGAGGACGAGGGGGCATGGGTCGTTGGTTTGAGCCGCTCCTCCTACGAGACGTTCATGACACAGTCGGAAGTCCGGGAGTTGCGGCAGCAGCTGTTCGACGGGTACCGCTTGCGTGCGTCGTCCGGCCAGTACGATAACGGTGCGATCGCGATCAAGCTTGCCCAGCTGCGGGCGCAGCGCGCCGAACTCATGGGCTACAAGTCGCATGCGCACTACCAGCTCGAGACGCGCATGGCGAAAACGCCCGAGGCGGCTGAAAATTTTCTGCTACGGGTATGGCGTCCCGGATTGGCGCGTGCCAGGGAAGAGCTGGCCGATATGCAGGAACTGGTCGGTGACGAATTCAAGATCGCGGGCCATGACTGGTGGCACTACGCGGAAAAGGTCAGGAAAGCGCGTTATGACCTGGACGAAAACGAGACCAAGCCGTATTTCGATCTCGAGGCTGTGCGTGCCGGCGCTTTTGAGATGGCCAACCGCCTGTTCGGACTGACGTTCGAGCCGGTCGACGTGCAGGGCTGGAATCCGGTCGTTACAGCGTACGATGTGAAAGACGCCGACGGCGAGCACCTCGGTCTCTTTATGACGGACATGTACGCCCGCGATTCGAAACGCGGCGGTGCGTGGATGAGCAGTTATCGCAATGCATCGAATGCCAATGGCGAGAATATTCGGCCCATCGTAACTAATAACCTGAATCTGCCCACGCCTCAGGCAGGCAATCCGACGCTGATGCGGTTTTCGGAAGTGGAGACGTTGTTCCACGAGTTCGGGCACGGTCTGCACGGTCTCATGACGAAGGCCAATTATTCGACGTTCGCCGGTACGAGCGGCAGTCCGCGTGATTACGTGGAGTTTCCGTCGCAGATCCTGGAACACTGGCCGGCCGAGCCGGAGATGCTGGCAATGTATGCACGACATTACGCGACCGGTGACGTGATTCCGCAAGAGCTGGTCGAACGTATGCGGGTTGCAGCAAACTTCAACCAGGGCTTCAAGACCACCGAGTACATTGCGGCTTCACTGCTGGATCTGCGCTGGCACACGCTCACATCGGCCGAAGCGGCTGAACTGACCGACGTGCGTGCCTTCGAGCAAAAGGTACTGAGCGAGTACGGCCTGCTCGACGAGATCGAGCCTCGCTACCGGTCACAGTACTTCAGTCATATTTTCTCCGGTGGCTACTCGGCTGGCTATTACGCCTACCTGTGGGCCGAAATCCTGGACGCGGACGGATTTGCCGCTTTCAAGCAGGCGGAGAACATATTCGATCCGGAGACTGCGGCGCGGCTGAAGAAATGGGCTTATGAGGCGGGCGCGTCGCGCGAAGCCGATGAGCTGTATCGCAACTTCCGCGGCCGGGATCCCAGCATCGAGCCGCTGCTCAAAGGCAGGGGGTTCGCGGTTGACGAGGATGACGAGCAGACCTGAGGATTCGATGTTGCGACATGCTGCGTGGTTGATCTGCACGACGCTGCTGTTGTCAGGCTGCGCACGCGATCAATCGATAAGCGATATACCGACCAGCGATGGCTATGATCCGGCGCGAGACTATTTCTCGTTTGCCAATACGGATCAATTCGTCACCGACCACCTGGCGCTCAACTTGGCGGTCGATTTCGAGTCGCGGCGGCTGTCGGGCACGGCGCGCCTGGATCTGCGCCGGCTCGATCCTGACG
>JBATID010000123.1:0-1597 GCA_049667545.1 Woeseiaceae bacterium | reverse complement strand
GCCACGAGCACACCGTGGGGCTGCGGGCCCTGTCGCATTGCCAGGTTCTGAGTGTTACCCGCAGCGACTTTGAAGCGATCGTCGATCAGCATCCACAGCTCGTCTACAAAGTCATGCGAGCGATTGCGCGGTCCACTCACCGTATCGTGCATCGCATGAACAACGAATTCATCGAGCTGAACAACTACATCTTCAAGCAGCACGGCCGCTACTGAGTTGGCGACAACCAAAGGAGGCGCGTTGCTGACCAGTCGTCTGACCTTGCCTTGTGGAGCCCGGGTCAAGAACCGACTCTGCAAAGCGGCCATGACGGAGGGCGTCGCCGATTCGCACAACCGGGCAACCGCGCGCCACGTCACGTTGTATCGGCGCTGGGCGCAGGGCGGGGCGGCGATTCTGCTGACGGGCAACGTGCAGGTGGATCGCCGTTATCTCGAGAGAGCGGGCAACATTGTCATTGACGGTGAGCAGGACGCCGCGCAACGCGCTGCGCTGGAGGCAATGGCCGAGGCAGGCACCGCCGAGGACACGCAGCTCTGGATGCAAATCAGTCACGCCGGCAGGCAGACCCCGAAACTGGTTACGTCGGAGCCGGTCGGGCCGTCGGATATCGGTTTGGCACTGCCCGGCGGTCGCTTTGGCAAGCCACGAGCGCTGACGGGCGACGAGATTCGGGATGTCATCCAGCGATTTGCGTTTGCTGCCACCGTCGCGAAACAGACTGGTTTCAGCGGTGTCCAGGTGCACAGTGCGCACGGTTACCTGTTATCCGAGTTTCTCTCGCCGCGCGTCAATGTCCGTGATGACGAGTGGGGTGGCTCGCTCGAGAATCGCTCCCGATTGTTACTGGAAACCGTGCGTGCAGTTCGAGCGGCGGTCGGCGCTGAATTTCCGGTCACCGTGAAACTGAATTCGGCGGACTTTCAGAAAGGCGGCTTTTCGTTTGATGATTGCCTGCGAGTTATCGAGCTGCTGAACCAGGAGGGGCTCGATCTCCTGGAAATTTCCGGTGGCAATTACGAACAGCCGCGATTGATGGGCATCGACGGTCTTGAGCCCATGTTCGAGGAAAAAGTCCGGGCAAGCACGCGGGCACGCGAAGCGTACTTTTTCGATTATGCCGTTGCGGCACGCCAGGTGGCGAAGATGCCGTTGATGGTGACCGGCGGTTTTCGCACGGCGCGCGGCATGGCCGAGGCGCTGTCCGGCGGTGACGTCGATATGATTGGTCTCGGGCGACCGCTTTGCACGGACCCCGACTTTCCGGAGAAGATACTTTCCGGCGAATTGCAGCAAGCGCCGGAGGTCGAGGAAGGCTTAAGGATCGGGCCCGGATGGCTGGGACCGGCATCACCCATACCGTTGATTAAAGCGGCGAATGCTTTTGCGCGCGTCGGCTGGTATTACGAGCAGATATATCGGCTCGCTGACGGCCAGATGCCCGACGTGTCGATGAGCGGACTGCGAGCGTTGCTCGCCTATGAAAAAACGGAAAAGGCGAAAGCGCGCGCGCTGATTCGGCAGGGCTAAAAAAAACGGGCTCCTTGCGGAGCCCGTTTGTTCGGAGAGCTTCTTAAAGTTATCAGTTGAAGTACTT
>JBATID010000122.1:0-2741 GCA_049667545.1 Woeseiaceae bacterium | reverse complement strand
AAGCAGAATCGTATTGAAATTCTCCAGACCATACCGCCGACTCCAGAGTCGATGTTGAAGCCAGAACATCATTAGTATCGCGAAACTGGCGGCAAATCCCGGTATTCGCCTTACGGCTGCCAGCATTTCCGGATAGTTTGACGGAATTGCGTCAAATGATATGACGAGCAGCGTAAGTACGAACGCGAAAGCGGCGTCGACAAACGTGTCCAGACGGGTTACTTCCAGCCCTCGCAGCCGAAACTGATCTTCGACCGTGAGACCCTCCAATTCTTTCTCTGTCCACACCTTTCCTGCAGTTGCATGAGTACTCATATTTGCGCCAGGCCAGAATGAAACGTTGACGCATTGTGGCAGTACCCGTTGTCAGAATCGAGCCTGGCAAGAAAGTCGGCGCGCGACGGCGGGTGACCCTATGCCGTCATGTGCGGCCGGGTCAGCTAAACACCGGTGGTCTACTCTCGCAGCTCGTGGCATGCTGCGTAATACAGCCATCCACACTGCCGCCCTGCTAAAGCTGCGTTACTGCATGAGGGTCCTATGCTTCTCAATCCTCACAAACTCAATCGACGTTATCACGACGAGACTTCGACGCAGATCATGCAGAAGACCGTCGAATTCTTCGAGAACAAGGGTCGGCGCCGCATCAAGGAGGATGATCACGAGCGTGTCTGGTACGCCGATTTCCTCGAATTCATCGGGCGCGAGCAGATTTTCGCCAAGCTGATGACGCCGCCGGCGTACGCGGACGGCGCTGACGATGTTCGCTGGGATAGCTGGCGCAACTGCGAATTCAACGAGATTCTCGGTTTTTATGGCCTCGCTTACTGGTACACCTGGCAGGTCAGCATGCTGGGCCTCGGGCCTATCTGGATATCGGGTAACGAAGCGGTCAAGAGCAACACCGCGCGGCTTTTACGGGAGGGGCAGATCTTTGCGTTCGGGCTATCGGAGCAGGAACATGGCGCTGATATCTACTCCTCGGAAATGAAACTTTTCCCGCAGCAGGACGGCACCTACCTCGCCCGCGGCAGAAAGTACTACATCGGCAATGGCAACAAAGCGGGCCTTGTCTCAACCTTTGGCAAGGTCGACGGTACGGACGATTATGTTTTCTTCGTCGTCGACCCGAAGAACGAAAAGTACGAGTGCGTGAAAAATGTCTGCAACTCGCAGAACTACGTCGCTGAGTTCGCTCTGCACGATTACGCTATCACCGACGCCGAGATTCTCTCGCGTGGCCGGGAAGCCTGGGACGCATCGCTCAACACGATTAATTTCTGCAAGTTCAACCTTGGTTGGGCGTCGATCGGAATGTGCACGCACGCCTTTTATGAAGCCATCGACCATGCCAGCGAGCGTCGTCTTTTCGACAGCTATGTAACGGACTTCCCGCACATCCGCCAGCTCTTTGTCGATGCCTATGTCCGCCTGGTTTCGATGAAGCTGTTCGCCCTGCGCGCTGCGGATTATATGCGTGCCGCCTCGCCCGAAGACAGGCGCTACCTGTTGTACAACCCGATGGTGAAGATGAAGGTCACGACTCAGGGGGAGGCCGTCATCGACCATCTCTGGGATGTCATCGCAGCTAAAGGATTCGAGAAGGACATGTACTTCGAGATGGCGGCGCGCGATATTCGTGCGCTGCCCAAACTCGAAGGCACGGTGCATGTGAACATGGCTTTGATCATCAAGTTCATGGGCAACTACTTCTTCAAGCCCGGCCAGTTCCCGACTGTCGATCAGCGCGACGAGTCGGTGAACGATGATTTTCTGTTCAACCAGGGGCCGACGAAGGGTCTCGGCAAAATTCGTTTCCACGATTACAAAGAAACTTACGCGAGCGTCGATCTGCCGAACGCCAACATTTTCAAGCGGCAGATCCGTTACCTCAAGGCGCTGTTGGCTGTAGCGCGGCCCTCCAAAGAGCAGGCCAAAGACATCGATTTTCTGCTCAACCTCGGCGAGTTGTTCACCCTGGTCGTGTACGGCCAGCTGATCATAGAAAACGCCAAAATCTACGCTATCGGAGACGATTTACTGGATCAGATTTTCGACGTGATCGTGCGTGACTTCTCGCGCTATGCGCTCCAGCTCTACGGCAAGTCGGTTACCACCAGGCGCCAGCAGCTTCTCCTGCGCCGCATGATTAAACGTCCCGTCGTCAACAACGCGCGTTTTGACAAGATCTGGAGCGAGTACGTTGCCACCTTGCGGGGCGCCTACAAAATGAACGAGGAGCCCACTGCCAATCGAGCAGAGTCGGTGGCGGACGTAGCCTAAAGATAGGGGGTCTCGTCGACGTCGAACTCAGCCTCTTCGCTGGCGCTCGAGGGCAGTTTCGCCATGGCCTCTCGCAGCATACCGACATGCTCCAGTTCCTCGTCCCGAAGCTCGGTGAACAGTTCCCGGACGTCGGCATTGGTGATGCCGGGCAAGGCCATATCGTAGAAGTCGTACGCCTTCTTCTCAGCGGCGAGCCCGACTTCGAATGCCGCAACGGTGGACATGCCGCGATGCGGCGCCCCCATTTCCGGTGCCTCGACGTCGAACAGGTCGTCCAGCGTCAGCCGCGCGGGGGCATCACCGAACAGAGCCTTGCGCCGAACCTCCAGCTCCTGGCCGTGTTTGGCCTCGTTCTCCGCCATACTGGCAAAAAAGGCGCCGGCATCGTAGCCGCCGGTGCGGCCAAGCTGGGAGGCGAACATCTGGTAGCGGTGGCAGGCCTCCATCTCGATCAA
>JBATID010000121.1:0-2186 GCA_049667545.1 Woeseiaceae bacterium | reverse complement strand
AACGCCAATCGGCATGGATCGCAAATCTCACTGTGCTGCTGCTTGCAGCATTCTCAAGCACGCAGGCTGAAACGCCGGCCCAGGCGCAATCCGGCAGCCTCCTGTGGCAGATGCAGCAGGGTTACACGACGGCGACCTTGCTGAACACCGAGGTTGACCTCCAGATCAGCGGACTGCTGGCGCGCGTTGCCGTTCGCCAGGAATTTCATAACGATGGCCCTGACTGGGTGGAGGGGATCTACGTGTTCCCACTGCCGGACAGCGCGGCCGTCGATCGTATGCGACTGCACATCGGCGAGCGGTTCATCGAAGCCGACGTCAAGGAGAAAGAAGATGCCAAAAAAATCTACACCGCCGCCAAGCAGGCCGGCAAGAAAGCCAGCCTCGTCGAACAGCAGCGTGCCAACCTGTTTACAACGTCAGTGGCAAACGTCGCACCCGGCGAACGTGTGGTCGTCGAAATCGAATACCTGGAAGATCTTCGCTACGAAGATGGCCGCTTCAGCCTGCGCTTCCCGATGACGCTGACGCCGCGTTATATCCCAGGTCAGGGGCTGCCCGATAAACAAGGTAATGGCTGGTCGGCCGATACCGACCGTGTACCGGATGCATCACTAGTGACGCCGCCGATGGTCACGGCGTCGCGTGCTCACAAAATCGCGCTGACCGCCAGCATCGACGCCGGCATGCCGCTTGATATTGTGGCCAGTCGTTACCACCCGGTGAGCGTAACCGAGCAGGACGCGCGCTACGCGGTAACGCTCGATAGTGGCGCGGTGCCGATGGATCACGATTTCGAGCTGGTCTGGCAACCCACACCTTCGGCCAAACCGCGCGCGATGGCATTCACCGAGACTATCGGCGGCAAGCCCTATCATTTGCTGATGGTCATGCCGCCTGACGAAGAGCTGGCAGCAGCCGCCCTGATGCCGCGTGAAGTTGTGTTCATCATCGATACTTCGGGCTCCATGCACGGTGTTTCCATCACGCAGGCAAAGCGTGCGTTAACGCTGGCACTCGAAGGGCTACAACCGCAGGACCTGTTTAACGTCATCGAATTCAACTCATCGACTGACGTGCTGTATCGACAAAGCGTTGCGGCCAATACCACTAACATCAGCAATGCGCTGGCGTTTGTCGGCCGGCTCAAAGCGAATGGTGGAACGGAAATGCGCCCGGCGCTGGCGGCGGCGCTGCGCATGCCGATACATGAAACTCACCTTCGGCAGATCATCTTTATTACGGACGGCAGTGTGGGTTACGAGGACGAGATGTTCTCGATGATCGAAGATCAGCTGGGCAATGCACGCTTGTTCACCGTCGGTATAGGCTCGGCACCCAACAGCTGGTTCATGCGCAAGGCCGCCGAGGCAGGACGTGGCACGTTCACGTTTATCAGTGCATTGCACGAGGTGGAGGAAAAAATGAACGGCCTGTTCGGCAAGCTCAAACATCCGCAGGTAACCGGCATCGACGTGCAGTGGCCCAGCGGCGTTGCGATCGACAGCCATCCCGTGACGGTACCGGACCTTTATCTCGGCGAACCCGTCACGGTCAAAGCGCGGGCCTCGGGCGACTATCGTGACGGCGACACGGTGCGCGTCAGTGGCAATTCGACGAGCGGTGGCTGGTCGACGGACCTGCCGTTGACGAAAACACACCAGAGCCCCGGGGTTGCTGCGCTGTGGGCGCGCGCGAAAATTGCCGGGCTCATGGATCAGGAGCGCCGCGGCGGTGGCACCGAGATCCGCAGTGCAATTGTCGACACCGCGATCGAGCACCACCTGGTCAGCAAATACACGAGCCTGGTAGCGGTGGACAAAACGCCGGTGCGGCCTGTCGCCGACCCCTTGTCGAGCGAACAGGTGCCCAACCTGGTGGCGTACGGCCAAAGTACGAACAAGATCTTCGGCTTCCCGGCAACGGCGACGAGCGCACCACTGCTGCGAGTAATCGGCATCGCGTGCCTGCTGGCGGCACTGCTGCTGTTTGCGCTGCAGCAGACAATCCCGCGGTGGCGGCGTGTCCGCGCTCGCTAGGCGGCGCTGGCGCTGGGCCATGGCCTGCCTGCTGTTCTTAGGCTTCTGGAATCTCGGCCAGGGCACCTACATTCCCGCCAAGGCGTGGCTGGCGCAGGACCTGATGCAGCGTGCCTGGCTGCGAGCCGGCGAGGGGTCGGTGCGCCC
>JBATID010000120.1:0-1835 GCA_049667545.1 Woeseiaceae bacterium | reverse complement strand
ACGTCGACCGGTTCGTTGCCGCCCTTGATCAGAGCCTGGATGCCTTATGAATAACGACGCCGATATTGATGTCGCACGCAAATTTCTTGCCGACAATCCGGACATCGAGGTCATAGAAGCGCTGCTGGTTGATCTTAACGGCGTGCATCGTGGCAAGTGGATCCCGCGCCACAAACTCGAATCGGTGTTTGCCGGTGAAATGCGCATGGCGCTGACCGGGGTAGCGGCGGATATTTGGGGCCGCGACGTGCCGGCACTTTGTGCTGAGACCGGCGATGGCGATGGCATCTGTGTCCCGACCGCCCGGACTTTGAAGCGCTTGCCGTGGCTGGTGCGGCCGACCGCCCAGGTCTACCTGCAGCTGACACACGAGGGCAAGCCGTGGGGTTACGACCCGCGCGTCGTGCTGGATAACGTTCAGCAGCGGTTTGCGGCGCGAGGGCTGACAGCCGTCGTTGCGCCTGAGCTCGAGTTCATGCTGTTGTCCTCCGAGCGCGACGCGCATGGCACACCGCTATTGCCACGCACCCGCTCAGGCGGGCGCAGCGGCGTCGGTGGCCAGCTCTACAGCACGGATGTCATGCATGAATTCGCAGACGTTCTGCATGAAATGCGCGAGGCGTGCGACGCGATGGAGCTCAGGCTCGATACGCTCGTCAAGGAACTGGCGCCTGGACAATACGAACTCAACCAGCAGCATCTCGGCGATGCCTTGCAGGCTGCCGATAACGCCCAGATGCTGAAACGCGTCATCAAGGGGGTTGCTCAAAAACACGGTTACGTTGCGACGTTTATGCCAAAGCCATTCGCCGATATGGACGGCAACGGTTTTCACACGCACATCAGCGTGGTCGATGGCTCCGGAAGAAATATTTTCGACGACGGGACTGAGAAAGGGACCGATGCGCTGCGCCATGCTATCGCCGGCCTCGCGGCAAGCATGGCTGACCTGATGCTGGTGTTTGCGCCAAATCGCAATTCTTACCGACGCTTTGCGGCCGGCACGCATACCCCAACCGAGCCGACCTGGGGTTATGAAGATCGGGACGTCGCCCTGCGAATTCCGGTGGGTGATCCGGCTTCGCGGCGCATAGAACACCGGGTTGCGGGTGCCGATGCCAACCCGTACCTGGTACTGGCGGCCATTCTCGCCGGCGTACTGCATGGTCTGGAAGAAGAATTGCCAGCGCCGGAGCCGTCCGGCGGTACGCAGGAAACTGCTAGCGAAATGGCGGCAGACTGGTTAACAGCGACGCGGGACTTCGAGCAGTCGACATTTGTGCCCGAGTACCTCGGAGCGCCTTTCCAGCAAGCCATGTCAGCGATCAAGCGTTTCGAGCAGGACGAATTCAATCGCACGATCACGCAGTTTGAGTACGACGCCTACCTGATCTCGTCGTGACCTTTGCCGCGGCATAAAAAAAGGCCGCACCCTTTCGGGGTGCGGCCTTTCATGAATAAATCCTGGCGGTGTCCTACTCTCACATGGGGAGACCCCACACTACCATCGGCGCTGAGCGTTTTCACTTCCGAGTTCGAAATGGGATCGGGTGGTACCCACTCGCTATTGCCGCCAGAAAACTGGTTTGGGAAAAATGGGGACAGACCCCTTTTACAGGGATTTGTACCTTGTTTTCTCCCGTTAAGAAAAGGGGTCTGTCCCCTTTTCTCAGGAATAAATAACAATCTGGAAAATTTCTGACAATCTGAGATTTATCATAGCGTCGCATTACATGTCGCATACAACAACCAAAATGCTTTGGTGTTATATGATCAAGCCTCACGTGCAATTAGTACTGGTTAGCTTCATCCATTACTGAACTTCCACACCCAGC
>JBATID010000119.1:0-2041 GCA_049667545.1 Woeseiaceae bacterium | reverse complement strand
GTTCGCCGCCCTGATTGCAGTCGTTATTCGTTCATGCGCTTGCATGGCTACGCGTCCTCGCCGGGTACTTGGTCAGCGTCGGCATATCTTTGTCGCCTCGCCCGGAGTTGCCGATCAGAATTTTCTTACCCGGGTTTTCCATTGCATAAACTCGCGCCGCGGCAAACGCGTGCGACGTTTCCAGCGCCGTCAATATACCTTCACTGGCGCACAGCTCTTCCAGCGCCTCGAGCGCTTCGTCATCGGTCGCCGAGATGTACTTCACTCGACCCGTTGCCTGCAGCATTGCGTGCTCGGGACCGACGCCGGAATAGTCGAGACCTGCTGAAATCGAATGTGTCTCCTGCACCTGCCCGTCATTGTCCTGCAGGATGATCGTGTAAGCACCCTGCAACACGCCCGGCGTGCCGGTGGCGAGCGTCGCCGCATTCTGCCCGAGGCCGGAGCCGGTGCCACCGGCTTCCACGCCGACCAGCTCGACGTCATCGCCAAGAAACGGATAGAACAGGCCGATCGCATTCGAGCCGCCGCCAACGCAGGCAAATATCACATCCGGCAGGCCGCCTGCGAGTTCCATCATTTGCTGCCGCGACTCCTTGCCGATGACCGACTGCAATTCCCTGACGAGATACGGATACGGATGCGCGCCAACCGCGGATCCGAGCAGGTAGTAAATGCCGGCAGGATCGGTCACCCAGGTTCGCAGCGCCTCGTCGATCGCCGCACGCAGTGTTTTATCGCCCGACTCGACGGCCACAACCTCGGCGCCCAGCCGACGCATGCGGTCAACGTTCGGCGCCTGCCGCTCCATGTCGACCGCACCCATGTAGACCGTGCAGGGCAAACCGACGCGGGCGCACGCCGCCGCCGATGCAACGCCGTGCTGACCGGCACCCGTCTCGGCGATGACGCGCGTCGCGCCCAGGCGCTTGGCGAGAATCGCCTGGCCAATCGCGTTATTAATCTTGTGCGCGCCGGTGTGCGCGAGGTCTTCGCGCTTAAGCCACACCTCGGCGCCCCAGCTTTCGCTAAGGCGCGGTGCGAACGTCAACGCCGTCGGCCGGCCCACCCACTCGCGCAGCTCCTTGTGAAACTCGGCCTGGAACGACTCGTCGTAAAGATGCTTGCGCACGCCTTCCTCGAGACGCTCGAACGCCGGCACCAGCGTCTCCGGCACGTACCGACCGCCAAAAGGTCCGAAACGGCCGCGCTCATCCGGCAGGTCACCGCGAATAGCGGCGTCCAGCAAGGCCGACGCCTCGTCCGGCTGCAACAATGCACTCATAAACTTCTCTCCGCGGCGCGCGCCGCATTAATGAATTCGTTAATCAACTGCGAGTCTTTCATGCCCGGCGATGTTTCAACGCCGCTCGACACATCCACACCTTTTGGCCTGACCGCCATGATTGCAGCGGCAACATTGTCGGGCCCAAGGCCACCGGCAAGAATCATCCGACCATGAGTGGCGAGGCGTGCGGCTAAAGACCAGTCCACTGTCTCGCCGCGACCGCTGTTCGCGCCTTCATACACGTAAGTCGTCTCGATCGCCGGCAACATCTGCCCCTCGCGAAAAACCGGCCACCGCTCTACCGCGTCCGGCACCTCGAGCGTAACGAAATCGTCCGCATCGGCCTGCAGCACATCGGGCGCAAACACACGCAACACCTCGCGCCACGCGGCATTGTCGGGGTGCAGCATGACCGCAACGCGTTTTACGGTTGCTGGCACCGCGGCGCTGATGCTTCGGGCGCGCTGCGGTGTTACCTGTCGCGCCGACTCTGCAAACACGAAACCAAGCGCGTCAGCGCCTGCCGCAACCGCCGCCGCGACCTGCTGCTCGTCGCGCAGGCCGCAGATCTTGATTAGCAGGCTCATGCTGCCAACCCCCGGTCACCCGCCGAGCGCATGGCGGCCAGCAGCGCGGTCGGATCGTCGCTTTTCATCAGCGCCGTCCCGACCAGCGCCATGCGGTATCCCCAGGTCGCGACACGCTCGGCATCAGCCGGCGTGCAGAGACCGCTCTCGGCAACGCAGGTGGCGG
>JBATID010000118.1:0-6156 GCA_049667545.1 Woeseiaceae bacterium | reverse complement strand
GCATAGAACCTTGCTGTGAGGACTTTCGCTTTGTAGAAGTCGGCATTGCCCTCCTTGCGCGCGATCTTGCCGTGCGCAACCGCGGCGGCACGTCCCATTTGCCAGGCACCGACCACCGTACCGGCCAACATGAGGTAGTCGTACGCGGCCAGGTACACAACGGCCGGCTCATCCTGCGCTTTGCCAAGTAGCCAGTTGGTTGCTTCTTCGAGTCGCTTCCTGCCCGTTGCCACGGCGCGCCGGATGCTTTCAAAATCCGCGCCACAGCTTGCAAGGCTGGCATCAAGTTCAGCCATGTCCTTGAGCAGGCGTTGCATTCCCAGGCCACTGTCCGCAAGGACTTTTCGTCCGACCAGGTCGTTAGCCTGGATGCCGGTTGTTCCCTCGTAGATCGTCAGTATCTTGGCGTCCCGCATATATTGCGCCGCACCGGTTTCCTCGATGAAACCCGTGCCGCCGTGAATCTGAACGCCAAGCGATGTCAGTTCTTGTGCGACCTCGGTCATCCATCCCTTAACAACGGGCGTCAGCAAAGCAGACCGCTCGAGCGCGCCGGCCCGCACGTCGGCGTCCTTAATGTGTCGCGCGGTATCAATTGCCGAAGCCGTGACATACGCGGTTGCCCGCATGGCTTCGTTGAGCGATTTCATCGTCATTAACATCCGGCGCACGTCGGGGTGCTGAATGATCCTTGCGGATTCATGGGTGCCCGGAACCTGGCCCTGGACGCGCTCCTTCGCAAAGTCGCGTGCGGCCTGGTAAGCACGTTCGCTGAGCGCAAGGCCCTGAATGCCGACCTGCAGACGCGCCAGGTTCATCATCGTGAACATACACGCGAGGCCGCGGTTTTCCCGGCCGACCAGGTATGCAACGGCCCCGCCGTTATCGCCGTAATTCAACACGCAGGTTGGACTCGCGTGAATGCCGAGTTTGTGTTCCACCGATGTTGCATACACATCGTTGCGTGCGCCCAGGCTGCCGTCATCATTGACGAGAAACTTCGGCGCGAGGAACAACGAAATTCCTCCGACACCTTCAGGCGCGTCCGGCAGGCGCGCGAGTACAAGGTGGACGATGTTCTCAGCCATTTCGTGATCACCCCACGTGATAAATATCTTGGTGCCAGTGATCTTGTAGTGGTCGCCGTCGGGCACGGCCTGCGCCCTGACCCGGGCAAGGTCGGAACCTGCTTGCGGCTCCGTCAGGTCCATCGTGGCGGCCCATTCGCCACTCACCATTTTCGGTAAGTAGAGTTGTTTCAGTTCGTCGGTGGCATGGAGCTCCACGGTATCAATGGCGCCACTGGTCAGCATCGGACATAGACTCAAGGCGAGGTTTGCCGTTGCCCACATTTCAGCGGTGGCGGTTCCAATCAGTGACGGCAGCCCCATACCGCCGAATTCGTCAGGGCAATCCAGCCCCTGCCAGCCGCCTTCAACGAACAATTTGTAGGCGGTAGAAAACTCCGACGGCACTTTCACAACGCCGTTGTCCACACTGCATCCTTGCTGGTCGCCAATGACGTTAGTCGGGCCCAGGACTTCGCGGGCGAATCGCGATGCCTCTTCCAGAATGGGTTCCAAAAGGTCATTGGTTGCATGTTCGAACCCCGGCAGCTGGTTGATTTCATCCAGGCCCGCAAGTTCGCTAATGACGAAATTCAAGTCTCTTAGTGGTGCAATATAGTCGGCCATTGGTGCATTACCTTTCTTGAGAAGACCGTGTCATCCATGGCGTGCTCGCAACGCATGACCTGTCACATAGAAAAATATTTTCGTTCATGGAATGCGCCTTTCCTATCAGAACAAATACGCATCAGAAAATGGGGTTTGTCCCCATTTATGCCCATTTATGCTGACTCCATTCAGGTTTGTGCGACAGGTATGTCGGCGTCAATGCCGCGCAGCAGGCGGCCCAGCAGATCTGCGCCGGTAATGACGCGCTTCCTGTCCGGCGTCCATAACAAGACGATGTCTTTTTCGATCGCCGCGTCGCTTTGTGCGGCAAGACCCTTCCGCAGTGCGAGAATGATGTGGCCGAGCGGTCGCTCTGGATCGTGGACCACAACGGCGCGATGGCAGTGTGCATACGGATCCACCTTGGTGAGATCTGACATCACCGAGCGCAGGTATGAATCGGCATCCAGCAACAGCTGCGGTTCGCCGGACATATCGGTCACGATGATCCATTTGTGTCCGGATGCATTGACGTCGCTGACGAATTTATCGGATAGCGTCTTTACCTCCGGCAGGATCGGCAGATCGACCCGTGTCGGCAACGCAATGACGCTGAGCGGATCGACATTCTCACCTTCGTCAGCAATGGGTACGTCATCAATGTCGAGAAAATTCAGCGCGCCTTGCCCTTCGATCAGGTCGATCTCGGCGTGATCGGAATCTATGTGTTGTGTGATGACGCCCTTCAGCTGCTGCTCTTTCAGGAACACAATGGCCTCGGCACCGAGGAGACGGTCCAGCATCCATGCGCTGGGCTTGGCCACGGGATACAGCACGTATTGATAGAAACGCATGACCGGGCTGAGCAACGACGCCATGCGCATGGCGTGCCGGGAAAAGTAGGCTTGCGGAATAATTTCGCCGGCGAAAGTAATGAGGATAGTGGAGAACGCGAATGCGGCAACGCCGGCCATCACCGAATTCGACAGCAAGGTCAGCAATACATTAATGCCGACGTTACCCCACAGTATCGTCGTCAGGAGAAAATTGGCATCCCTGCGCAATACGAGGATCTTGGCGGCGGTCTGGTTGCCGGCACTGGCCTCCGCCTCCAGCCGTAGTCGACTCAAGCTGAAGAACGCGAGGTTCAGCCCGGAGAACATGGCGGAGTGGCACAGGCAGATCACAATTCCTACCCAGATCAGATTGTCCATCAGTCGTTCCAAAAGGCACAGCGGAAGCCGTACTGTACGCAGCTAGCAGAAAAGCGCCATACTTGGTAACGCGGAATGGCGGTACACGCCGCGCAAAACCTGCCAATGACGGAGCGCGTGTAATGGATGAAGCATCGACGATCAACAGTTTCGCCAGCCACTCGGAGCTGGTCGCAATTACCCTGGTCGTTGTCGGACTGATTGGCGGACGCCTTGCGAGTATTGCCCTCGGGAGACTTCTGGAAGCGCTCGATCGGCGCGTCGCGCGAATCAGTACGACGGACTCCAGTGTCTTCTCACCGCGACTAATCAAGATTTCCAGGGCCGTCGTCTTCTGGCTCGTATTTGTCCTCAGCATTGTGTTTGCCCTGCGCGTTCTGGGCATTGGCGCCATGTCGGCGCTACTACTCGCCGCGACCGGATTCGTGCCGAAGGCACTTGTCAGTTTCACGATCCTGGCGGCGGGCCATTTGCTGGGTCTGTTAGCGAGCAAGCTCCTTACCGAGCTCAACGAAGATATCCCGGCAGATTCCATCGGTCCGCGCCTGCTTTACGGCACCGTGATTGGTATCGCCGTGGTCATGGCGCTGCAGAACATGGACGTGAACATTTCGTTCGTGACCCGTTTGATTCTGATTCTGGTCGCCGTTGCTGGTGGCGGGCTGATGCTCGCGTTCGCGTTCGGCGCGCGCCAGCAGGTAGAAAATCTCCTGGCACGCAAGGAGATAGCACGATTTACGATCGGCGAACGCATTCGTATTGATGGCGAGGAGGGTGCCATCGTCGAAATACACGTTACCGGCGTGGATCTCGCCACCGAACAGGGCATCGTTACCATTCCGGCCGCGCGCTTTGCCGATTCAAAAGTAGTGCGCCTCGGTGAGGGTCCTGCCGATGTCTGACGTCGATATCCTGAACGCCGATTTTGCACGCAGTGATCCCGATGCGTTCGCACGCATTCTCGCGTGCGGTGATGCTGACGAAATCGACGCGATCCTGGAGCACCTGTCGCCTGCGATTGCTGCGTCGATCATCGCGCGGTTGCCCGTGTCACTGATTGCGGCCCTCATTGACAGCGACAAGGTGGCTTTCAACACGTGGCTGGTCGATACACCTATCGACACCGCCATCTCGTTGCTTGCCCAGGTGCCGCGCGAAATCAGCCTGGCCCTCGTGAATTCCCTCGACGATCGTGTGCGACGGCGACGTTTTCTGCAGTACCTCCGCTATCCGGCACATAGCGTCGGTGCTCTCGTAAGCGACGTGCCGCTCAAATTCCAGTCAGACATGCAGGCTAAACAGGTGGTCGAAGACCTGTGCCAGCGTGGTGGCGAAAACCCGGGCCCGGCCATCGTGGTGCTTGCGGACGGTTCGTATCTTGGATTGCTCGACATGTGGCGGCTGCTCACCAGCACCGCTGTTACAGGACCCGTGCGTGCCTACGTGCATGCCGCTGCGCCACTGCATGCGGAAACGCCGGTTGCCAGCGCAATAACCGATCCAAACTGGCACGAACACAACTGGCTGCCGGTCGTCGACCATGAAGGGCGCATTCTGGGCGGCGTAACACGCGCCAGGCTTTTCGGTGCGATTGAGCGCAGGGTGAGTGACCGGCCGAGCAGCAGCCTGTTTACGTTGTTGCTGTCGGAGATGCTCTACGTAACGGGACAGCTGGTGAGTCGTGCCGGGCCACAGCGGAAAACGTCATGACACTGGATCTCAAACTCAAGGCAGCTTACCTGCGTGACCGGCCGGCCGATGCGGCCCGTTCCATGGAGGCAATGTCAAACAGGGAGCTGCAGCGCTCACTGGCAGGCATGACACCGCAAGCCCTTATCGCGAGCCTCGAGATGCTTGCCGACAGCCGCGCCGCGAGCGTGTTCCAGTCACTGGATGCCGAGCAGCGCGAGGGTGTCTTACAGGAAGCCTCGCCGCGACTGGCACTGGTGTTGCTGGCCGGCATGACGAGCGGCAACCGTGACGCGCTGCTCGAATCGTTGCCGGCCTCGGTGCGCGAAGACCTCAAGCGCCTGCAGGAGTTTGACGAAAACTCCGCCGGTAGATTAATGGATCGGCCTTACGACACTATCCGCAGCGACATGACCGTAGCGCAAGCGCTCGAGGTGCTACGCCAGTCCGGTACCCGTCGTAGCCGGTCGTTGTACGTGGTCGATCGAAACAATCGCCTTGTCGGCCGGGCGGACATGCAGGCCATGGCAATGGCGACGCCGGAACAGCGACTGGAGGAGTTGCTCGAGCCGTTGGCTGGCGGCGTGCTGCCCACCGCCCCGCGCAAGGAAATCGTGGAACAGCTCGATACATTCCGCGTTGATTCTCTGCCCGTAGTTGATATCGATGGCCGCCTGATGGGGGTCGTGCGTTACCAGCGCTTGTTCGACGCGATCGAATCACAGGCGATCGCCGGTATGCAGACCATGGTTGGTGCAAGTGCTGACGAGCGGGCCTTGTCGACGGCAATGTTCTCCGTGCGACGGCGCTTGCCGTGGTTGCACATCAATTTGTTGACTGCATTTCTCGCCGCTGCCGTTGTTGGCGCGTTTGAAAGCCTGATTGCCCAGTTCACGGCATTGGCAGTCCTGCTGCCAGTTGTCGCGGGTCAGTCCGGCAACGCCGGATCGCAGGCGCTCGCGGTCACCATGCGCGGTCTGGCGTTGCGGGAAATTGGCTTGCGCGAATGGCGTCGCGTCCTCTCAAAAGAGATTCGAGTCGGACTGGTCGATGGCCTGGTGCTGGCCGTGACCTGTGGCCTGGCCGTGTACGTGTGGAGCCGATCTCTGGGGCTTGCGCTGGTTATCGCCGTTGCCATGGTGTTGTCCATGATCGCCGCTGGAATTTCCGGCGCGCTCGTGCCGATCCTGCTGACAAGGGTTGGCCAGGATCCGGCGACCGCCTCGTCGATCATCCTGACGACGGTCACCGATGTCGCGGGCTTTATTTCCTTCCTCGGTACCGCGACGCTCCTGTCGTTCATGCTGTAGGGCGCCGCCGGCCTGACGCGCCGGCGCGTTACCAGTCATGGCCCACTTCGAGGCACTCTTCGACGAGCCACTTGAATTCAGCGAAGCTGTCGACAATTGCATCAGGCTGGTGGGGGTGCGCCGCGGTGCCGGGGAATATCTTGTTGATCCAGGCGTGATCCCAACCGACACCGTTAAAAAAGACCGAGGTAATGCTCGCGCGTTTGGCTGAAATCACGTCCGTTGTGCTGTCGCCGACGTACCAGCAATTAAGGCCCGGCGGTACAC
>JBATID010000117.1:0-21958 GCA_049667545.1 Woeseiaceae bacterium | reverse complement strand
CCTTCGAGCCACTGCGCCGCAATCGCGACATACTCCTGGTTGACCAGCGCGGCACCGGCGAATCGTCCGCGCTCGACTGCGACGTTGATGACGAGCTGATTACCGGGAACTATTCGGCCGAAATCACGCGACAGGTCACGGCAGATTGCCTCGCAGAGCTGCCGCACGACCCGCGTTTTTTTACGACCAGCATCGCGGTCACTGACCTCGAGGCCGTGCGCGTTGCGCTGGGCTACTCGGCGCTCAACCTCTACGGCATTTCCTACGGCACTCGCGTTGCGCAACATTTCGCCCGGCAATACCCGGGCGTAACTCGCACCATCGTGCTCGACGGCGTCGTGCCTCCGCAGATTTCACTCGGCCCGGAGATCGCCACCGAAAGCCAGCGCGCCGTCGAGCAGATTTTCGAACGGTGCGCCGCAGACCGTGCGTGCAACGAACGCTTTCCCGGCGTAGCCGCTGCATTTGCGCGCCTTGTAACAGCGTTACGCGATGCCCCCGTCGTCGTCAGCGCACCGCACCCGAACACCGGGCGTGTTGAGGAGGTGACCTTCGGCACCGGCGAGTTCGCCGCGGCGGTCCGGATGCTGCTTTACGACCCGCACACGATCGCCCTGCTGCCGCTGCTGATACATGAAGCGGCGAACGGCAACTGGGTCCCGCTCGCGTCGCAATACCAGATGACCGTGGTCAGCCTCAGCGAAGCGCTCTCAATGGGAATGCACAACGCAATCATGTGCAGTGAGGACGCACCTTTTTACGATAAGACGACGATCGATTTTGCGGGCCTCGCGGCGAGCTATATCGGCCCCCTGCAGCTCGAGGCGATTGATACGATTTGTTCGGTCTGGCCGGCGGGCCCGGTGGACGATGAGTTCAAGGTGCCGCTCGCAACGGCGATACCCACGCTGCTGTTGTCCGGCGACGCGGATCCTATTACACCGCCGCGCTATGCCGACCTTGCCGCGGTCGACCTCGGCAACGCGCGCCACCTCATCGGGAAAGGACAGGGACATGGCCAGCTCGGCGTCGGCTGCATGCCGGAGCTCCTCGAGGACTTTGTTGCAACGGCCGATCTCGACGCACTCGATGCGAGCTGTCTCGAGCGCGCCTTTGTCATGCCGTTCTTTATGGATTTTTCCGGGCCGCAGCCATGATCCGGGTCGAAGGAATCTACAAATCGTTCGGCAAGGTGCGCGCCGTCAGCGGCGTGAGCTTCGAGGCCCCGGACGGCAGGATTACGGGGCTGCTGGGTCCCAATGGCGCCGGCAAGTCGACCACGCTGCGCGTGCTGTACACGGTGCTCAAGCCCGACGCGGGTAACGCTTCGATCGACGGCATTGATGTTGTCGGCGACCCGCTGCGGGCGCGCCAGCGCATCGGGGCCCTGCCCCACGGCGCCGGCCTTTATCCGCAGCTGACCGCGCGCGAAAACGTCGCTTACTTCGCACGCCTGTGCGGCATCGACAAAGCGGAGGTCGACGACCGCGTCGACGAAATCGTGCGCCTCCTCGAAATCGACAGCTTTGCTGAAAGGCGCACCAAGGGCTTTTCGCAGGGGCAGCGCACCAAGGTCGCGCTGGCCCGCGCGCTGGTACACGATCCGCAAAACATCATTCTTGACGAGCCGTCAAACGGCCTTGATGTCATGGCCACGCGCTCGCTGCGCGAGCTGATTCTGAAGCTCAAGGATGATGGGCGCTGCGTACTGTTTTCCAGTCACATCATGCAGGAGGTGGCGGCGCTCTGTGACGACATCTGCATCATCGCGAACGGCAGGGTAGCGATAGACGACTCGATCGAGGGCATTCGTGCGCGCACCGGCTGCGACGACCTCGAAGATGCGTTTGTTCATGCCATCCACCAGGTGACGCCCGCATGATGGGCACATCCTTCACCGTTTTCGTCAAAGAAATCGTCGACAACCTGCGGGATCGGCGCACGCTGGCGTCCGCACTCATCATGGGCCCGGTTTTTGGCCCGGCCCTCTTTGCATTTGCCATTAACCTGTCGATTGAGCAGTCGGTGGAAAACGCTGGGCGAGCCATGGAGCTACCGGTTGTCGGCGCACAATACGCGCCCAACCTGGTGCGCTATCTGCAGAGCGAAAACATCGACGTCGTTGATGCACCGGGAGACCGTGAACAGGCGATCGAAGCGGTGACCACCGGCAGCAGCGACGTCATTCTGGTCATCCCCGAGGACTTCGGCGCACAGCTGGCCAGCACCACGCCCGCGAGAGTCGAGCTGCTTTCCGATCAGGCCAACACCGACGCGGAGCGCGACGCGCGACGCCTGCGTGGCACGCTGTCCAGCTACAGCCAGCAGCTGGCGGCCATTCGTCTGCTGGTGCGCGGCGTCAACCCGGCGGTGATGCGCCCGCTCAATATCGACGAGATCGACGTCTCCACGGCCAGCGGCCGCTCCGCGCTGCTGCTGGGAATGATGAGCTACTTCTTCATTTTCGCGTGCCTGATGGGAGGCATGTACCTTGCCATCGACACGACGGCCGGTGAGCGCGAGCGCGGCTCCCTCGAGCCATTGCTGTCACTGCCGGTCACCCGCGACCAGCTGATTTTCGGCAAAATTGCGGCGACCTGCCTGTTCATGGGGTTGTCGCTGATGCTGAGCCTCGTCTCATTCTTTCTGGCGCTCAAATTCATGCCGCTGCAGGAGCTTGGCATGACGCCCAACTTCGGCCCTGCCGTCATGCTCGCAACCTTCCTGTTGTTCCTGCCATTTATCCTGCTCGGTGCCGCGTTGATGACGCTGGTTGCTTCTTTCACGAAAAGCTATCGCGAAGCACAGACCTGGCTCAGCGTCCTGCTGATCGCGCCGACGCTGCCGATCCTGATCGTCAGCCTGCTGACACTCAGGCCGCAACTCGAGTTCATGTTCATTCCCAGCCTGAGCCAGCACCTCCTGCTGGTCGACCTCGTCAAGAACGAACCCGTGAACGGCCTGCACGTTGCGATTTCAGTTGTCAGCACCCTCGTTCTGGGCGCGCTCCTGACCTGGGTTTGCGCGCGCCTGTACCGGCGCGAAGGCCTGCTCGGCTAGGGCGCCACCACATAAGCTGTCAAGGCGGTTGACAATGCCGGCCGATTCTCCACCATGGAGGGTCCGGCGATTAGAATAATTACTATGTCCCTGTTTGCTGAACTCCGGCGCCGCAATGTCCTGAAGGTCGCCCTGCTGTACGCGGTGGCCAGCCTGTTGATCCTGTGGGCCGTCGACCTCGCGGTGAGCGGCGAAATAGCACCGCTCTGGAGCAACGAGTTTGTGCTGCTGTTGCTGGCCATCGGCTTTCCGGTGGCGCTGATCTTCGCCTGGGTCTACGAGATCACCCCGCAGGGCGTGAAGAAGGGGCTCGAGCACGACCAGACGCAGTCCATCGTTTACAAGACCGGCCACAAGCTCAATGCGGCGGTCGCCGTTCTGGGTGTACTCGGTGTTGCCGCGCTCATCGGCGAACGGCTGTTACCCGAGTTCGAGTTTGTGCTTCCTGAGCCGGTCGAAGAGGTGCCGTTGCGGCCCGTTTACGACTCACCGCTCGCTGCGGGCGTGCCGAAGGAAATCACCTCTTACACGCTCTCGAATGGCCTGCGCATTATCGTCTGGCCGGATCACGACATTCCGAACGTGGCCCTGTACAACTTCGTGCGCGCCGGCGGGCGCAACGAATACCCCGGCATCAGCGGACTGTCCCACTTTTTCGAGCACATGATGTTCAACGGCACCGACAAGCTGGAGCCGGGTGAATTTGACCGCATCATGGAAGCCGCCGGCGGCTCCAACAACGCGTACACATCCAATGACCTGACCGTTTACCAGGACTGGTTTCCGCGCTCGGCACTGAAGACGATTTTCGAGATTGAAGCGCAGCGACTCGAGTACCTCGAGTTCGACGCCGACATGATCGACAGCGAACGTAACGTCGTTAATTCGGAGCGCCGGCGCGGCATCGATAACGACAACTTCGGGCGGCTGTATGAACAAATGCGCGCCGCCGCGTTCATTGCGCACCCCTACCGCCTGCCGGTCATCGGCTGGGCGTCTGACGTGGAGCGCTGGACGAAAGAAGACTTAAAGTCATACTTCAAGACTTATTACGCGCCGAACAACTGCACCATGGTGTTCTCCGGGGCCGTGTCGCCCGAAGAAATTTTCCTGCTGGCCGAACAGTATTTCGCGCCCATCCCGCGACAAAAACCGCCGCCACCGGTACGCACGGTAGAGCCCGAACAACAGGGCGAGCGCCGCATTATCATCGAGGCGGAGACGCAGACCCCGCTGCTGCACCTTGCGTTCCACACCGGCACGGCGGCCGACCCCGAGACACGACACATGGGCCTGCTGCTGCAGGTCCTCGTCGGCGACAGCTCCTCGCGCCTGCACCGGCTGCTGGTCGAGGAAGAGCGGGTGGCGCTGTCTGTTGGCGGCTGGCAGGACGAGGGCTTCGACCCGGGGCTCGTATATCTGCACCTGACGCTGCCCCCCGGCAGTGATGTGGCCATCGTTGAGGCCCGCGTCCTCGAGGAGCTGGCGCGCGCAGCAACCGAGGGCGTCACCAGCGCCGAGCTCAGCAAGGCGCAGAACATCCTGCTCGCAAATTATTGGCGGCAGCTCGCGACGATCGACGGCAAGGCATCGGCTCTCGGGAGTTACGAGATTTTTACCGGCAGCTTCGAAAACCTGTTCTCGGAGCCGGAGGAGATAAACGCCGTGACGCGCGAACAACTGCAGGCGGTCGCTGCAAAGGTCTTTCGCCGCAGCAACATGACGCTCGGGATACTGCGCTCACCGTCTGATGCCGCGGGAGAGTCGTCATGAGCCGCCTGCATCGCGCCCTCGTCAGCGGCCTCGCCGTTTTCATCGCTACTGGCGCTGTTGCCGCCGGTATCGAGTTACCCGACCATGAGCGCGTCGTGCTCGAAAACGGCACCGTCTTGTTGCTTAGCGAAAAACACGATGTCCCGCTCATCGGGCTGCGCGCGGTTATTCGGGGCGGCGCGTCTGCCGACCCTGCCGATCGAGGCGGTCTCGCCAGCCTCTTTGCCGGGCTGCTGGAATACGGCGCCGGCAAGCGCGATGCAGCGACCTTCGCCGAGGCGGTTGCGAGTGTGGGCGGAGAACTGTCGGTGTCGGGCGGGCAGGAGTCGATCACGATCAGCGCCGATTTTTTGTCGCGCGATGTCGAGCTGATGCTCGAGCTGCTTAACGATGTGCTGCAGCAGCCGACGCTCGCCGAAGGAGAATTCACCAAGCTCCGCGACCGCTCCATTAACCTGATCAAGGCCGCCAAGGGCTCCAACCCCGAAAATTTGCTGCCCACCTACGGGCGCGCCTTCATTTTTGGCGAACACCCTTACGGCAACCCGGTTGGTGGCAGCGAGGCGTCTCTGGCCAACATCACGCATAAAGACGTGCTGTCCTATTACGACAACCATGTCGGCGGCGATCGACTGATTGTCTCGGTCGTTGGTGACTTCAATGCCGCTGCGATGAAGCAGCGGCTAACGCGCATGCTGGGCGAGTGGCGCGCCGCGGCGATCGCGCTCGCGGCAACCCCGCCCCCGGAAAAGCAGCCGGGCCGTCGCGTGCTGCTGGTCGACAAGCCGGGTGCTACGCAGGCCTATTTCTGGATAGGCGGCGTTGGCGTCGGCATCGATTACGGGCGCCGCGCCGAGCTGGACATCGCAAACACGGTATTCGGCGGCCGCTTCACCTCGATGCTGAACAACGCGCTGCGCGTCGAGTCCGGCCTGACCTACGGCGCGCACTCGATACTGCAGCGCCTCGCCGCCGGCGGCTTTGTGGCCATCAGCACTTTTTCCGAGACCGCAACGACGACCCAGGCCATCGATATGTCGCTCGACCTTCTCGAGACGCTGCGCGACACCGGCCTGGATACGCCGATGATAGATTCCGCCCGCAATTACATCATGGGCCAGTTTCCGCCGCGGCTTGAGACCGCGAGCCAGCTCGCCGCTCAGTTCGCCCTGCTCGAACTCTTCGGCCTTGATGCCAACTACGTCAGTGGTTATGCCGCGGCGCTCGCCGGCGCGACGGCCAGGGGCATCGTCGATGCTATCAATGAGGTTTATCCGTCCGCCGACGACGTGGTCTTTGTGGTTGTTGGCGATGCAGCCGGGCTGCGCGAAGCGCTGAGTGAGTATGGGCCGGTTACGGAAATGTCGATTACCGAGCCGCGCTTTCGCCTCTGACCAGCAGGCGTTTCGACGGCACGCGGCCGCGCGGCTACTTGCCGATGCAGAACTCCGAGAAAATCGCACCCAGCAGTTCGTCTGATGACATCCCGCCGGTAATTTCGCCGAGCGCCAGGTGGCTGAGCCGCAGCTCCTCGGCCAGCAGCTCGCCCGCACGTTCCTCTTCCAGCGCCCTGCGCCCGCGCAAGTAGCAGGCCTGCGCACGCCGCAGTGCATCGAGGTGTCGGCGGCGCGCCGTGAAGGCGCCCTCTCCCAGGTTCTCGTAGCCTGCCAGCTGTCGAATGCGCTGCCGCAGCGCGTCGACACCGGCGCCGCTGATCGCGGACAGGCTCACGACGTTTTCAATGTCGCCCGGGGCCTCCCGCGTGAGGTCGATCTTGTTGCGCACGACGATCACGGGAATATTCTCAGGCAGCGTCTCATCGATACGGCCATGATCCGCGTCGGTCGCGTCCTGGATCCACAGCACCGCGTCGGCGCTTTCGATGGCCTTGCGCGCCCGCCGAATGCCCTCTGCTTCGACGCGCCCGGGATCGTCGCGCAGCCCCGCCGTATCCACGAGCTCCACGGCCAGCCCGTCGATGTCGATCTGCTCACGCAAGATATCGCGCGTTGTGCCCGCTATCTCCGTCACGATCGCCGCCTCCTGTCCGCTGAGCAGATTCAAGAGGCTCGATTTGCCTGCATTCGGTTTACCCACAATGACGACCTGGTAGCCGTCGCGCAGCAGCCGGCCCTGTTGCGTCTCGAACAGCAGCGTCTCGAACGCAGTTCGGCACGCATCGAGTTCGGCACGCAGCTTCGTGTCCGACAGGAAGTCGATTTCTTCCTCGGGAAAATCGATGGCCGCCTCCACGTGTACCCGGAGCGCAACCAGCCGGGCCGCCAGCGCATCGACGGCACGTGAAAAAGCGCCGCTCAACGAGCGCAATGCCGCCCGCGCGGCCTGCGCTGTACCGCTATCGATCACGTCAACGATGGCTTCGGCCTGCACCAGGTCGAGCTTGTCGTTAAGAAACGCGCGTTGTGAAAACTCCCCGGGCTCCGCCTGGCGCGCGCCAAGCGCCAGGATGGCGTCAACGATTATCGAAACCAGCACCGGCCCGCCGTGCCCCTGCAGTTCCAGCACTGACTCGCCCGTGAACGACGCGGGCGCCGGATAGTAAATGGCGATACCAGTATCGAGCGCATTGCCCGCGGCGTCCCTGAAGGTCCGATACGTCGCCGCGCGTGGTTCCGGTAAACTGCCCAGCACAGCGCGCGCGATACGCACCGTTTGATCGCCGGATACCCTGACGACCCCGATGCCGCCGCGCCCGGGTGGCGTCGCCGCCGCTACAATCGTGTCTGAGTCCAGCGCCATCTGCCAATGAAAACACAGGTCTATCAGCTATGCCGAATGTTATGCCGAATTTGAACGTCACGTTTCCAAATACCCGCGGTGAAACCCTGGCCGGCATTCTTGATATGCCCGCATCGCCGCCGCTCGCGTACGCGCTGTTCGCCCACTGTTTCACCTGTTCCAAGGACCTCAAGGCGGCAGCGAACATTGCGCGCGCACTCAATGAGGAGGGCATTGCGGTGCTGCGCTTTGACTTCACCGGGCTTGGTGACAGCGAAGGCGCGTTTGCCGATACCAACTTTTCCTCCAACGTCTCCGACCTGCTGGCTGCCGTCGACTACCTCGAGAAACAGCATGAGGCGCCGACGCTGCTGGTCGGCCACTCGCTGGGCGGCACCGCCGTATTACAAGCCGCGCCGCAAGTACCCTCCGCCGTCGCCGTGGCAACGATCGGCTCACCGTTCGACCCCGCGCACGTGCTGCACCTGTTCGCCGGCGCGGCGGACGCCCTGGAAGAGCGCGGCGCGGCGGAGGTCAACCTGGGCGGGCGGCCGTTCCTGATGAAGCGCCAGTTCGTCGAGGACCTTGGCAAGCAAAGCCTTAAAGAAACGGTGGGCTCGCTGCGCAAGGCGCTGCTGGTGATGCATGCCCCGCTCGACAACATCGTCGAGATTGATAACGCCTCCGCGCTGTACCGCGCCGCCAAACACCCCAAGAGTTTTATCAGCCTGGATAATGCCGATCACCTGCTAAGCCGCGCGGCGGACTCGCGCTATGTGGGTCATGTCCTCGCCGCCTGGGCATCGCGTTACCTGCCGGCAACCGAGAGCGGCGAGCCCCTCAGTGCGGCCGACGGCGCGGTGGTTGCTCGCACACTATCCGGAGGCTTTCGCACAGACATCCGGACCGGTCGTCACGCGCTGGTCGCCGATGAGCCGCTAGCCGTCGGCGGCAGTAACTTAGGCCCCACGCCTTATGACTATTTGTCGGCGGCGCTGGCCGCCTGCACGTCGATGACGCTGCAGATGTATGCGCGGCACAAAAAGTTGCCGCTCGAGTCTGCAACGGTGAGCGTCATACACGACAAGGTGCATGCCGAGGACTGCGAAGACTGCGAGAGTGGCTCCGGAAAAATCGATGAGTTTCGCCGCCGCATTGCGCTGGTGGGCGAGCTTACCGACGAACAGCGGGCGCGCATGCTGGAGATCGCCGATCGCTGCCCGGTGCACCGCACCCTGCATGGCGAAATCAAGGTTCGTTCGGAGCTTGCTTAGCCCTGATCCGGGGGCGCGTCTTTCTTCTTTTTCTTGCCGACTTTCTGCGCCTTCGCCTCAGCCTCAACGACGGTGTTGATTTTCCACTGCTGGGCAATCGACAGCAGCGTATTGGTCACCCAGTAAAGCACGAGCCCTGACGGAAAGAACGCAAAGAACGCCGTGAACATGATCGGCATGATCTGCATCACTTTCGCCTGCACCGGATCGGCGGGCGCCGGATTCAGTTTCTGCTGCATGAACATCGCGCCGCCCATGATCAGCGGCAAAATGAAATACGGGTCCTTTGTGGACAGGTCCGTGATCCACAGCGCAAACGGTGCCTGCCGCATTTCCACGCTTTCGAGCAGCACCCAGTAAAACGCGAGGAAAAACGGCATCTGAATCAGGATGGGCAGACAGCCTGCCGCCGGGTTCACTTTCTCGCGCTTGTAAAGATCCATCATCGCCTGGCTGAGCGCCGGCTTGTCGTCCTTGTAACGATCCTGCAGTGCTTTCATGCGTGGCTGCAGGTTGCGCATTTTCGCCATCGAGCGGCCGCTTGATTCGGTCAGCTTGTAAAACGCCAGCTTGATCAGGAAGGTGACCAGGATTATCGCAACGCCCCAGTTGCCGATGAACCCGTGCACGAGGCTCAGCAACCAGAACAGCGGTTGCGAAATGATCGTGAGCCAGCCGTAATCGACGGTCAGCTTGAGCGACTTGTCGATGTCCTCAAGCTGCGCCTGCAGCTTCGGACCAACAAACAGCGTGGTCTTGAAGACCTTGCTGGTCCCGGGCGCTACGACGCTAACGCTTTTGCCGATGGCGCTGCCGACGGACATGTCGCCGGTAACCGCGACCTGGTACTTGTGATCCTCACCACGCGGCGGCACAACCGCGGTAACGAAGTGGTGCTGGATTGCCCCGAACCACCCCTGCTCCGCGCTGAATTCGTATTTGCCATCGTCCATCAGGTCGTCGCGCTTGAGTTTTTGCGACTTCTCACCGTCGTAGACGATGGGTCCGATGAACGAGTAGGAATCGACATCGAACATCGAACGCTCTTGTGCTCGTGAGTACCGCTTGATGCGTGCGTACTCCGCGCCCTGCCAGGGCGCGGCGCTGCCGTTGGTGACTTCCTGCTCCAGCTGTATGACGTAGCTGCCCTTTTGAAAGCGGTAGCGTTTCTCGACGCTGACGCCGCCGGGATCGGCCCAGTTAAGGAGCACTACCATTTCATCCGCGCCATCAAGATCATAGCGCTTCAGCGGGGCATCGAAACTGCTGAGGTGTGTTGCTTCCGGCGCTCCACCCAGTGCACGCAATCCTGATTCGATCCGGCCGAGGTTCTCGGGGTCGGGGCTGAGCAATTCAATCAGCGTATCCGGTCGGTCTTTCGCGACCGGGTACTTCAATAGTGCCGCTCGTTGAAGCGTGCCGCCGACCGTACTGATCTCGATATCCAGCACGTCAGTTTTTACCCTGACGACGGGTGCTGATGGCGCTGCGGGCTCTGCCGCGACCGTCTCGCCCGGTGCTGCTGGCAGGTCGCCTGCGCCGCCCGGCGCTGTTATTTCGGGGAGGTCATCGGCGCTGGGTGGCGACGAGAGTGCCGGCGCCTCGGCCGTCGGCTGTGCGGTCACCGGCGCGACCTGTGGTGGTGCGTAATCCTGCATCCAGGTCTGGTAGGTAATCCACGCCATCAGCCCGAAAAAGGCCCATGTCAGCAGTCGTTGGTTATCCATCGATTAGCGTTCCTGCGGTGCTCGCTTCGCCTTGCTCAAACGCTGCCAGTGTGTCTCGAGGCTGGCAGACAGCTCCTGGTTGCTCGCAGCCTTCGCCGCTGGCTGATTCATCACTATGATGTCCAGGCCGGCCAATAATGCCTGATGTTGACGAAAGGATTCCCGAACTATTCTTTTTATCCGATTGCGTGCCGTCGCCCGCCGACAATGTTTTTTGGCGATTGCCAGGCCGAGCCGCGGAGTGTTGTTGTCATTGTGCCTGCAAAGCGCGGTAAACAGACTGTCGCGGCTCCGGGTGGCCTTTCGAAACACGCGGCCGTAATCAGCCTCGTTAAGGAGCCTGTGGCGCTTTTCGAATCGGTTGCTTCCGGCGCCTGCCACCGCAGGCGTGGCGCGCTGGTCTATGGCGTCAACCGGGCGCGCCCTTTCGCACGGCGGCGCTTGATAACAAGGCGCCCGGCCTTGGTGGCCATGCGCGCACGGAACCCGTGAGTGCGGGCGCGCTTTATTTTGCTGGGCTGAAAAGTGCGTTTCATGGCTTTCTACCTGGGTCATAAGCAGGCCAGATTCGGGCCGTACTTTTGGAAGGGCGGCAAGGGTACGCAGGTGGCCAGACAGTGTCAATAGACTAATGTAAACATTGAGGTTTCGAGCGTTAGCAACCTGTGGATAACTACCGCTGGCGGCGCTCCCTGTTAGGGGTTAGACTGCCCGGTCTTTCACGTTTTTAGTGGTTTTCTTTGGGCCGCCCAGGCCCAC
The DNA here is from genome assembly GCA_049667545.1 of Woeseiaceae bacterium. Classification (GTDB taxonomy): domain Bacteria; phylum Pseudomonadota; class Gammaproteobacteria; order Steroidobacterales; family Woeseiaceae; genus UBA1847. Next base: position 10,626 of record JBATID010000117.1, on the reverse strand, counting down.
CGGGGAGTGTTTTGTCAGCCGAATCGACGCTATGGAACCAGTGCCTTCGCGTCCTGCAGGCGGAGCTGCCAGAGCAGCAATTCAACACCTGGATCCGCCCGCTGCAGGCGGTTGACGATGGTGCCATCTTGCGGTTGCTCGCGCCTAACCGGTTTGTTGTCGACTGGCTGCAGCAGCACTACCTCGACCGCATTCTCGAGCTGATCGCGGCGGACAATGAAGATACCGAGCTCGTCGTCGAGGTCGGTTCTCGACAGGCCGCGGCGCCGGCAAGAGCGGCCGCGGCTGCCCCGGCAATCCGAAAAACCAGCGCCGCGGCACCGGTTGTCTCGCGGCTGAATCCGGTCTTTACGTTCGAGAATTTTATTGAAGGTAAAAGCAACCAGTTGGCGCGCGCGGCAGCCAGCCAGGTCGGCTCGAATCCGGGGAAATCGTATAACCCGCTCTTTATTTACGGCGGTGTCGGCCTGGGGAAAACGCACCTGATGCATGCCATTGGCAACGCGATGAAAAAAAACGAGCCTGGTGCACGGGTCAGTTACGTACATTCTGAGCGCTTTGTCGGCGACATGGTGAAGGGCCTGCAGCACAATACGATTTCGGAGTTCAAACGGTCGTACCGCTCCCTTGATGCCTTGCTCATTGATGATATTCAGTTTTTTGCGGGTAAAGAGCGCTCACAGGAAGAGTTTTTTCACACCTTCAATGCACTGCTCGAAGGACAGCGTCAGATTATTCTCACCTGCGATCGTTATCCCAAAGAAGTTAACGGCCTCGAGGAGCGACTCAAGTCACGGTTCGGTTGGGGACTGACGGTCGCGATTGAGCCACCGGAGCTTGAAACGTCGGTTGCCATTCTCATGAGCAAGGCCGCTCTCGAAGGTATTGAGCTGCCGAAAGAAGTCGCGTTTTTTATTGCCAAGCGCATTCGGTCCAATGTTCGAGAGCTTGAGGGTGCATTGCGCAGGGTCATTGCGAATTATCGCTTTACCGGCCGTGATATTGATGTCGATTTTGCCAAAGAGGCGCTCCGGGATTTATTGGCCCTGCAGGACCGGCTGGTTTCGATCGAAAACATTCAGAAAACCGTCGCTGACTACTTTAAGATTCGGGTGGGAGATCTGCTGTCAAAGAAACGCAGCCGCTCAATTGCCAGGCCACGACAGTTTGGCATGACGCTCGCAAAGGAATTAACGAACCACAGCTTGCCGGAGATTGGCGATGCGTTCGGGGGCAGGGATCACACGACCGTTCTGCACGGCTGCCGGCGCATTGCTGCGTTGCGTGAGTCCGACAAGCGCGTGGATGATGATTATTTAAACCTGTTGAGAACACTGACAGGATGATGTGGATAACCGGTGGAAAAGACGTGACGAAAAAAGTATCCACAGTCTGTGCACAGGAGACAGGCTGGTAGTACGCAAAATGTTAGGCGTAATTTTCGACTTTAAGTTGTTGATTAATATAGCATTATAAAAGTTATACACAGGACTTTTGCTGCTTAATAATAACAATAAATTATAAATTTCCAATATTTATTAACAGGTGGAACCTATGAAGTTTAGTGCAGCTCGGGAAACGTTATTGAAGCCGCTACAGGCCGTAATTGGCGTTGTTGAGAGACGCCAGACGATGCCAATACTCTCAAACGTCCTGCTGATCGCGCGCGATGGACACTTGTCGGTAACGGCCACAGACCTGGAAGTTGAGTTGGTGGCAGAAGCGGCCGTGGACACCGAGAGTGGCGGGGAAATCACGGTGTCGGGGCGTAAGTTGCTGGATATTTGCAAGGCCTTACCCGAGGGTACCAAGATCAGTATCAGCCTGGGCGGCGAGAAGCTCGCGGTCAAGGGCGGGCGCAGCAAGTTCAACCTGGCGACGCTGCCGGCCGCTGAATTTCCGGTTATTGACGATATCAAGGCCGGGCAGAGCATCCAGGTATCGCAGGCGGACCTGGGCAAGCTCATAGAGAAAACGCATTTTTCGATGGCCCAGCAGGATGTCAGGTATTACCTGAATGGCATGCTCCTGGAGACCAGCGGCAAGTATCTGCGTGCGGTTGCTACCGACGGGCATCGGCTGGCGCTGTGCCAGGCAGAGCTGTCCGGGGCGCTCGATCAGCAGCAGGTCATCGTGCCGCGCAAGGGCGTGTTGGAGCTGCAGCGGCTGATGAGTGGCGACGGTGCCCTGGAGCTTGAGTTGGGGGCCAACCATATTCGGATCCAGCTCGACGGGATCCGGTTTACCTCCAAGCTGATTGACGGTCGTTTCCCGGAGTACGAACGGGTGATCCCTAAAGAGTCGGCGAATGAGCTGAAGGCCGACCGCGGCGCCTTCAAGGGCGCGCTGCAGCGAACGGCGATTCTGTCCAACGAGAAGTACCGGGGCATTCGCCTGGTTATCCGTGACAGCGGTGTTGTGCTGCAAGCGCATAACCCGGAGCAGGAAGAGGCAGAGGAAGAGCTCGAGGTCGAATATCACGGCGAGGACATTGAAATTGGCTTTAATGTCAATTACTTACTGGATGCCTTGACCGCTGTCGAGGGTGACGATGTAACGTTATCCGTGCAGGACAGCAATTCCAGCTGCCTGATTCGGCAGCCGGGCAATGAAGACTGCACGTTCGTGGTTATGCCTATGCGGCTGTAGCGACGCGCTGCGGTCGCGTGACGCCGGATGATACAAACATTCAGGGTTAATAATTTCCGCTGCCTGGAAAGTGTGGACGTCGAGTTTCAGCCCGGTTTTAACCTGATTGTTGGTGCGAATGCCTCCGGGAAGACGAGTCTTCTGGAGGCATTGGCGTATCTGGGCCGGGGAAAATCCTTTCGCGGGGCAACGACGCCGAATCTCATTCGGCACGGCGCAGACGAGTTTGTGCTGTTCGGGCACGTTGCGCGCGAGGGCCACACTCACAGCGTCGGGGTCCGCAACAGCCGGGCCGGCCTCGAGGTTCGCGTGGATGGTGTCAGCGACGGCGGTTCGGCGGCGCTGGCTGAGGCGCTGCCCTTACAGATCATAGATCCGGAGGTCCACAATCTCGTGGCCGGCGGCCCGGAGCAGCGGCGGCGGTACCTTGACTGGATCGCGTTCCACGTGGAACACGACCACCTGATGGCCTGGCGCCGCTTCCGGCGCGTGCTTAAACAGCGCAACGCGGCGCTCAAGGCGCGCGCCGCGGCGACGACGATTCGCAGCTGGAATGCGGAATTCGTTGCCCTCGGCGGGGAGCTTGACGCCTCCCGGCAGCGGGCCCTGGCGGTTGTTTCGGAAAGCCTCGGCGAATTTGGCGAGAAGCTTCTGGAGACTGAGCTGGGGTTCGAATACCAGCAGGGCTGGCGCAAAGAGATTAGCCTGGAAAGCGCGCTTGAGGAGGGGCTCGACCGTGACCTGTTGCTCGGGGCAACCCAGCACGGCCCGCATCGTGCCGATATCAGGGTCCGTTATGACGAGCGCCAGGCGAAAAAGCTCGTGTCCCGCGGTCAGCAAAAGCTGCTGGCGAGCGCGATGATCCTGGCCGCGACCGAGACGGCACAAACCGCGATAGAGCGCCCGCTGGTGCTCTTGCTCGATGATCCGGCCGCAGAGCTGGATGCCGAATCGCTGCGCCGGCTAATGGAGGCGGTCGAGTACCTGGGCAGCCAGGTCATCGCGACAAGCCTCGAAATGGCGGCGCTGGGACCACCGCCTGGCGCCGCGCTGTTCCACGTGGAACACGGACACTTGCGTCCATGGCGGGCTAACGGCGCGGACTAACCGGGCGCCCGAGCGGGCGGGGCAAAATACCTTAAAAAAGAACACTTTGGGGGTCCGCTGCGGGCGCCTTTTTGGTACAATAGGCCGGTTGCGCCCAGAGGATATCGAATGACCGACAAGAACGAATATACTTCCAGTAATATCAAGGTGTTAAAGGGCCTTGAGGCTGTCCGAAAACGGCCGGGAATGTACATCGGTGACACCGATGATGGCACCGGCCTGCACCACATGGTTTTCGAGGTTGTCGATAACTCCATCGACGAGGCTTTGGCGGGTCACTGCAACAGTATTTCGGTCACGATTCATGCCGACGAGTCGGTAACGGTCAGCGACGATGGCCGCGGAATACCGGTGGACCTGCACCCGGAAGAGGGGCGCTCAGCGGCCGAGGTCATCATGACCGTGCTGCACGCCGGCGGCAAATTCGACGACAATTCCTACAAGGTCAGCGGTGGCCTGCATGGCGTTGGCGTGTCGGTGGTCAACGCGCTGTCGGAACACCTGGTGCTGACGATTCACCGCGACGGCAAGACGTTTCAGCAGGAATATGCGCACGGTGAGCCGCTGAAGCCGCTCGCGGAGATCGGTGAAACCAGCCGCACCGGCACGACGCTGCGCTTCAAGCCGAGCTCCGGCACCTTCACGAATATCAAGTTCCATTACGAAATCCTGGCGGGGCGACTGCGGGAGCTCTCGTTTCTTAATTCAGGCGTGCGCATCCGCCTGATCGATGAGCGAGACGAGCGCGAAGACACCTACGAATACGAGGGCGGCATCCGCGCTTTCGTCGAGCACCTCAACCGCAACAAGACGCCGGTGCACCCGAGCGTCCTGCATTTCTCGCTGATGCGGGACGACGTGGGTGTCGAGGTGGCGCTGCAGTGGAATGACGGCTACCAGGAAAACATGTTCTGCTACACGAACAACATTCCCCAGCGCGATGGCGGCACGCATCTCGCCGGCTTTCGCTCCGCGCTGACGCGGACGCTCAATGCCTATATCGAGAAGGAGCTCGGCAACAAGAAAGATAAATTTACGCCAAGCGGCGATGACGCGCGCGAGGGCCTGACGGCCGTGCTGTCGGTCAAGGTGCCGGATCCCAAGTTCTCATCACAGACAAAAGACAAGTTAGTTTCATCTGAAATTAAAGGCATTGTGGAACAGGCCATGTCAGGTCGCATGGAGGAGTTCCTGCTCGAGCATCCGCAGGAGGCGAAGGCCGTCGTTTCCAAGATCATCGATGCGGCAAGGGCGCGGGAGGCAGCGCGAAAAGCACGCGAGATGACGCGCCGCAAAGGCGCACTCGATATTGCCGGACTGCCAGGGAAGCTGGCGGACTGCCAGGAAAAAGACCCGGCGCTCTCCGAGCTCTTCCTGGTCGAGGGCGACTCGGCGGGCGGCTCGGCGAAGCAGGGGCGCGATCGCAGAACGCAGGCAATCCTGCCGCTCAAGGGCAAGATTCTCAACGTTGAAAAAGCGCGTTTCGACAAAATGCTGTCATCTGCCGAAGTGGGCACGCTGATCACGGCGCTTGGCTGTGGCATCGGGCGAGATGATTTTGATGCCGACAAATTGCGCTATCACCGCGTGATCATCATGACCGATGCTGACGTCGATGGCTCGCACATTCGCACGCTGTTGCTGACGTTCTTCTATCGGCAAATGCACGAGCTCATCGAGCGCGGCCACATCTACATTGCGCAGCCGCCGCTGTACAAAATTAAACGCGGCAAGCAGGAGGTTTACGTCAAGGACGACCTCGAGCTGAATGCGTATTTGCTGAACGCCGCAATGGACGGCGCGGCGTTACACGTCAATAGCGAGGCACCACCGCTCACCGGCATTGCGCTCGAAACGCTGGCGAAAGAATACATTGCGGTGGAGCAAATCTATGCGCGTCTTGCGCCGCGCTACGAAGAAATTGTGCTCCGTACCATTAGCAGGCTGCCGAGAGTTGCGGCCGGGCGCGCAGAAGAGCTGGAGTCTCTCAGTCAATGGGCGGATGAGCTTGGCAAGGCGTTACCAAAACACACCGGCGACCGGGCGACGACCGGTAACGGCGGCAGCTATACGGCGAGCCTCGAGCGCGGTGACGCGGACGGCGAGGGCGTGCGCATCGCGATCACCAAGGTTCGGCACGGCCTGGCCGCAACGCGCTATGTGCCGCGCGAATTTTTCGGCACTAACGAATATCGTCACATCATGGACCTTGCAGACAAGCTCAACGACCTGCTTTCAGAAGATGCGCTTGTCCGGCGCGGGGAGCGGGAGCAAAGCGTTGAGACGTTCGCCGAAGCGATAGAGTGGCTGATGAATGAGGCGCGCCGCGGCCAGTCCATCCAGCGCTACAAGGGCCTTGGCGAAATGAACCCGGATCAACTGTGGGATACGACGGTTAACCCGGAAACGCGCCGGCTGCTGCAGGTCAAAATCGACGACGCCGTCAAAGCCGATGAAATTTTCACCACGCTGATGGGCGACCAGGTCGAGCCCCGTCGCGAGTTCATCGAGAAGAACGCGCTGACCGTCGAAAACCTCGACATATGATCGGCAATCGGCTGCTACTTCACGCGGCCTTTTTGACCGTCGCGCCAAGTTTTGTTGCGTGGTTTGGCTTATCTGTACCCGCCGCCGTGCTGCTGGTCTTGTTGCTGTTGTTGTGGCGCTGGCTGGTGGTGCTCAGCGGCTACGTGGTCCCGGCAAAGACGCCGCCGCTGATCCTCTCGACGATCGCCGCCAGCCACTTTGTTGAGAAAGTGCGATGGAGCATGGACCGGCTCGGTGTCGAATATGTCGAGCGCCCGGCGGGCGGCGCGATGGGCGCGTTTTTTCTTGGCAGGACGGTACCGCAACTAAAGGTCCGCACAGGTGCCGTGCAGTCGGTCATCGGCAACTCGGCGGAAATTCTCCGCTACCTGTGGGGGCGCTACGAAGTCGACGATCCCGCCAAAGCCGCATTCCTGCGACCGACGAAAGAGCGCGTCGATTTCGAGTCCAGGCTCGACCAGTACGGCGTCAGCCTGCAGGTCTGGGTTTATTACCACGTGCTGCATGATCGTGCGCTCACGCTGCGCGCGTGGGGCGCGGAGGACCCGGCAACCCCGGTCTGGCAGAGGTACCTCCTTAGAATCCTGTTCCCGTTGTTGAGAGCGCTTATCCGGCGGTCTTTTCGTATCACCGAGGCTAACTATCAAAAGTCCGTCTCGAGAATCGAGGCGCTGCTTGGCGAGGCGAATGGCTGGCTCGTCGATGATCGCGAGTCATTGCTGAACGACGGCGAACTGAACTACACAGACTTTGCGTTTGCCGCGATGTCGGGCCTCTGGATGATGTGTCCACAGTATGGCGGCGGGCGTGCGGCGGCGGTTCGCATCGAGCTGCAACAAGCGCCACCGGCGATGCGCGAGGACGTCGAGCGATGGAGTGAAAAATTCCCGCGCGCCGTCGGCTTTGTCGAGCGCCTTTACCGAGAGGAGCGAAACGCAAAATGAAATTACTCGCTACCGTTTTTCTGCTGATCCTGTTCGCCGGTTGTGCAACGTCGTCGGAGTCCGAAATAAGCAACGCCGTCAGCGACTACATCAAGGTGGCCGAACTCGAGGAACAAGACAGCATTCGTACGATGGGGGATTACCGGCATCGCATTATCTCGCAGCGATACGTAACGGTGGAGGCAAACACAGAAAACTACCTGGTGGAGTTCACCCGGCGTTGTCACGAGCTTACGCAACAAATGATAACGCCTGACATCCGTTACGAAAAAAATATTCTGCGCTCGCGATTCGACACAATTCGCGGTTGCCGAATCGGCCGGATTTACGCCATCGACAAAGGGCAGGCAGAGGAACTCAGGAATCTCGGCGAAGCGCCGGGCAACTAGTCGTTGTACGCGCTGCTGATCTCGCGCATCTTGCCCTCGATCCAGTTCTGCGCAAGCACGTTTGTTTCTTTGGGCGGCTGCGCCGAGGCGTCAATCGGCGGACCGATGCAGAAGCGAATGAGCCCGGGATACATGGAAAATTCGCGGGGTCGCCAGCAGTCACCGGCGTTATGGGCAACCGGGACGATTTGCACCCCGGCTTCCTGAGCAAGGGCGGCACCGCTGATGCCGTACTTGCGAGTCTCGCCCGGCGGCACGCGGGTACCCTCCGGAAAAATAGTCACCCAGATGCCATCGGCCAGGCGCTGCTTGCCCTGCTCAATGACCTGCTTGACTGCGGACCGACCGCGGCCGCGGTCTATCGCGATCGGGTTGAGGACCAGGCCGATCGCCCAGCCGAAAAAAGGGGCCCACAACAATTCGCGCTTAACGACCCAGGCGTTGGTCGGGAACATCGGTACGTGGCCATAGGTTTCGAGAATCGTCGTGTGCTTGATCATGATCACGCTGGGCGAGTCCGGAATGTTTTCCGTGCCCTCCACCACGACTTTCATGCCACAGATAACGTCGCCCGCCCACAGCGCAAAGCGGCAAAAAGTCACCAGGCAAAAACGCCGCCAGCTAGCCGGCGCCCAGAACAACAAAATCAGGATCACAGACACCAGCACGGCCCCGGTATAGCCGACGAGAATGAGCGCGAGCGAGCGTAGCCAACGGACCATCCCGTTACTCCTTCAAGAGGGCGGCCGCGACGGCCGCAAGGTCATCGAAGACTTCCGTCGAGCCGTACGAATTGCCCAGTGCGGCCTCGGTTTTCCTGCCGTTACCCGTGCGCACCAAAATCGGGCGGGCGCCGGCGGACACCGCGGCTTCGAGATCGCGCAGCGAGTCGCCAACGACCGGCACGCCGCGAAGATCAGTATTGTAGTAACGCGCCAGGCGGTGCAGCAGGCCGGCCTTTGGCTTGCGGCACTCGCAGCCGTCGTCGGGGGTGTGTGGACAAACGACGATGCGATCGACGCGGCCCCCGGAATTCGCGACCAGCCGGCGGAACTTGCGGTGCATCGCGGCCAGGGCCCGGCGATCGAACAGGCCGCGCCCAAGGCCGGACTGGTTGCTGGCCACCGCAACGGTGAAGCCGGCCTGGCTGAGGCGAGCGATTGCCTCGATGCTGCCGGGAAGCGGCACCCATTCCCCGGCGGCCTTGATGAAGTCCCGGGAATCACGATTGATGACCCCGTCACGATCGAGCACGATCAGACCGTTTTTCCCCAGCCGCGGCATCTGTCACTTACCCCACTATCCCAGCGAAAGTCGCGAAATATCCGCAACATTGAGGAAAAGCGCGCGAATTTCGCCTAAAAGCGCCAAACGGTTGTTTTTAACCGCCTCGTTGTCAGCCATGACCATGACCTCGTCGAAAAAGTGGTCGATCGGCTCCTTCAGATCGGCGAGTTCGTTGAGCGACTCCGCATAGCTGCGCATGGCCAGTAGCGGCGCGACCTTCTCGCGCGCGCTCGTCAGCGCGCTGGCGAGCCGTCGCTCCGCATCGTGCTCAAACAGCTTCTTCTTGACGGTCAGGCCTTCCGGATTATCGGCCTTGCGCAGGATATTGGCGATCCGCTTGTTGGCCGCCGCGAGGCTTTCGGCCTGTTCCAGGCGCGCAAAAGTCTGCACCGCGGCCAGGCGGCGATCGAAATCGACGAGGGAGGCCGGCTGCCGGACCATGACCGCCTCAAGGGTTTCCGTGGCGAGGGCAGCATCCCGGTCCAGAAAATAGCGGCGGAGTCGTTCCGTGATGAACGCGTACAGCTCGTCGGCGAGCGCTGCTCGCGCGTCCTCTTTTCCGGCAGGTTGCAGCGCCAGGGCCTCGCCAATCAGGGCTTTCAGGTCGAGGTCCAGGCGGCACTCGATGAGTATGCGTACGATGCCAAGCGCGGCGCGGCGCAGCCCGAACGGGTCCCGGTTGCCGCTGGGCTTTTTGCCCAGCGCAAACACGCCGGCAAGCGTGTCGATCTTGTCCGCGACACTGAGAATTTGGCCGGCCTCTGTTTCTGGCAAGACATCACCGGCGAAGCGCGGCAGATAGTGCTCGCCGATGGCGCTGGCCACGGCTTCGGGTTCGCCGTCCGACAGCGCATAGTAACGACCCATCGTGCCCTGCAGGTCAGGAAACTCCCCGACCATGCCGGTGAGCAGGTCGCACTTCGCAAGCGCCGCTGCGCGCGCCGCGATGCTGCCGTCGATAGCGAGCGCCGTTGCCGCCCATTCTGCGAGCGTGGCGATACGACGACTTTTATCATGCAGGCTGCCGAGACCGCGCTGATAGACAACCTCGCGCAGTGAATCCGCGCGGCTTGCAAGCGTATTGCGCCGATCGTTGTCCCAGAAAAACGCAGCGTCCGCGAGGCGCGGTCGAATAACGCGCTCGTTGCCATCCCGAACCTGCTCCGGGTCCTTGCTTTCAATGTTCGCGACGGTAACGAAGCGCGGCAGCAGGCGGCCCTTATTATCGGCCACCGGGAAATAACGCTGGTGCCCGGTCAGGGTCGACGTGACGACTTCTCGCGGCAGCGACAGGTATTGCTCATCGAAGCTGCCAAGTATCGGTACCGGCCACTCGACCAGTGCTGCCACCTCGTCATAAAGCGACTCGCCGTCAACAATCTCACCGCCCGCCTCGGCGGCGATCGCACGCACACCATCGCGAACCTGGCTGCGCCGGCGCTCAAAGTCGGCGATCACATGGCCATCCTTCTCGAGCGCCGCGAGGTAAGCGTCGGCATTTGCGATGACGATAGGGCCGGAAGAGTGAAAGCGGTGTCCCCGGGTCTCGTTCCCGGTACGAACGCCCATGATGGTCGTGTCGATGACGTCATTACCGTGCAGCAACATCACCCAGTGCACCGGCCGCACAAACTCGGCATCGCCGGCGCCCCAGCGCATGCGCCGCGGAATCGGCAGCCCGCCAAGCGCGCGCTCGAGCGCCG
>JBATID010000116.1:0-16432 GCA_049667545.1 Woeseiaceae bacterium | reverse complement strand
GCATAGAACTGCGTATCCGGATCGCCGGCCATCAGGCGCTCGCGATACGCGGTAAACGACTCCAGACCTTCCCGATAGACCGATTCCGTCGTTGGGAAAATCCATGAATCGTTGTTGTAGAAAAACTGCGGCGCTCCTTCAGCGACGTCCGGGTCTTCCTTGGACTGCGACTGGCTGCGCGTGTAGTCATCGCGCATGACGCGCCCCAGGTCACGCAGCTGATTGATGACACCGAGTTCCCAGCTGGGAATGTTATCGAGGAAGATCATCGGCGGTGTCTTGTCGTTGGTCAGGTAGCCGCCCGGTTTCTCGAGCAGTGTCTCGCCGACCCGGATCAGCGTGTCCGTGGTCGAGTACCCGACCACGGCGGAGTCGGGATCTGCGGAGCGGTTGACCCAGAATATGTCGGGCTCACGCGATACCCAGAAGCCGACGACGAACATGACCAGCAGGAAGATGCTCACCGTCCAGATGCCGATCTTGGACCATTTATTGGTTGCCAGAATACTTTTTGCCGAGCGTTCCATGAGGTCAGTCTCCAGCTTGAAACGAAGTGCCTACCGGGCCAGGGATTCTACCAGTTTCGGCAGAGCGATCCCCGACTTTGCAGCGATGACGAGATCAAACTTGGCGGCCTGTCGTGTCGGCTCCGGATTGACTTCAGCTACCAACGCCTGGTTCTGGCGGGCGAGGTCGACGAGACCTGCTGCGGGGTAGACTTCCGAGGACGTGCCGACCGACAGGAAGACATCACAATCGGCAGCCGCTGCATAAGACTCATTCAATGCACGCTCCGGGATGGCTTCGCCAAACCAGACAACGCCGGGCCGCAGGTTGCCACCACAATCCGGACAGCGCGGCACTTCGTCTGTGTCTTCACCGCGTGCGAGCGTACCGTCGGCAAAGCAACGGTCGTCGAAAATATTCCCGTGAAACTCGATAACGTCGGTGCTGCCGGCGCGCTGGTGCAGGTTATCGACATTCTGCGTTATCAGGGTGAGCCGGGGCACGAGGTCGGTGAGCGCTTGCAGCGCAAAGTGGCCAGCGTTGGGTTCGACGGCAGCCACCAGTTCACGACGCCACCGGTACCAGCGCCAGATCAGAACCGGGTCAGCCAGAAACGCCTCCGGCGTTGCGAGGTCCTGCGGTGCATAGCGCGACCAGAGTCCGTCCTGCGCATCACGAAAGGTCGGGACACCGCTCTCGGCTGAAACGCCGGCGCCGGTCAGTACGCAGACATGACGGGCATCCCGGAGCGCGGCAAGCAACGACTCCGGGATGTCACAGGCATCCGTCACGCGGCCAGTTGACGCAACACGTAGTGCAAGATGCCACCGTTCTCGTAGTAGTCACGCTCTTTCGGCGTGTCGATGCGCACCTGGGCACGGAAAGTGACCGGTTTGCCTTTCGCCGGGGTTGCTGTGACGGTGACAGTTTTCGCGTCCGCGTCGGTTTGCCCGGTGATGGCAAATGCTTCCTTGCCGGTGAGCCCCAGCGATGCCGCGTCCTGGCCGTCGAAAAACTGCAATGGCAGGACGCCCATGCCGATCAGGTTGGAACGATGGATGCGCTCGAAGCTCTTGGCGATGACCGCTTTGACGCCGAGCAAAATCGTGCCTTTCGCGGCCCAGTCACGCGACGACCCGGTGCCATATTCGCTGCCGGCCAGCACGATGAGCGGCGTGCCTTCTTCCTGGTAGCGGTTGGCGGCGTCGAAGATCGTCATCTGCTCGCCGCTCGGCTGGTGACAGGTCCACCCGCCTTCAGTGCCAGGGGCCAGCTGATTACGCAGACGAATGTTGGCAAACGTGCCGCGCATCATGACCTCATGGTTGCCGCGTCGCGAACCGTAGGAGTTGAAGTCGGAGGGCTTGACGCCCTGCGCCTCAAGGTATTGCGCGGCCGGGCTGTCGGCGGCAATGCCGCCGGCCGGTGAAATATGATCCGTCGTGACAGAGTCGCCGAGCAACGCCAGCACGCGTGCGCCCTCGATATTGGTGACGGGAGCGGGGTCCTTGCCCATGCCTTCGAAGTAGGGCGGATTCTTGACGTAGGTCGACGCTGCGTCCCATGTGTAGATTTCGCCGGTCGGTGAATCGATACCTTTCCAGTTGGCGTCACCTTCAAACACACTGGCATAACTCGACTTGAACATGCTCGAGTTGATGGTCCGGGCGATGGTCTCCTGAACTTCCTTCTGGCCCGGCCAGATGTCCTTCATGTAGACCGGGTTGCCATCCTGGTCATCACCCAATGAATCGTTGAAGAGATCGACGTCCATGTTGCCGGCGAGCGCGTAGGCAACCACCAGCGGCGGCGAGGCGAGGAAGTTCATACGCACGAGTGCGTGAATGCGGCCCTCGAAGTTGCGGTTACCGGATAGTACGGCGGTGCCGACGACATCACCTTCCTGGACCGCTGCTGCAATCTCTGGTCGCAACGGACCGGAATTGCCGATGCAGGTTGTGCAGCCATAGCCCACGTTGAAAAAACCAACGGCCTCCAGGTCATCAATCAGTGCCGCTTTCTTGAGGTAATCCGTGACGACGCGCGAGCCGGGCGCGAGGCTCGTTTTAACCCACGGCTTTGCCTTGAGGCCCTTGGCTGCAGCGTTGCGGGCCAGCAGACCAGCAGCCAGCATCACCGCCGGGTTCGATGTGTTGGTGCAGCTGGTGATGGCGGCGATGAGAATAGCGCCGTCACGAATCTCGACGTCCTTGCCGTCGATTTTCGCGATGGCACTGCCACCTTTATCACGTTTGGCAATCGCAGCTTTCAGGTGTTTGCGGTAGGTCTTTGCCGCGGCGCTCAAAGCGATACGATCCTGCGGGCGCTTCGGACCGGCGATGCTGGGTTCAACCGTTGCCATATCGAGTTCGAGGGTGTCGCTGTAGAGTGCATCTGCCTGGCCATCGTGGCGCCACAGGCCTTGCTCTTTCGCATAGGCTTCAATCAGTTTGATCTGTTCGGCGTCGCGCCCGGACAGTTCGAGATAGCGAATGGTCTCGCCGTCGATCGGGAAGATCGCACAGGTGGAGCCGAACTCCGGGGACATGTTGCCGAGCGTGGCGCGATCGGCCAGCGGTAACTCTCCGAGGCCGTCGCCGAAGAACTCGACAAACTTGCCGACGACGCCTTTCTCGCGCAGCATTTCAGTAACGGTCAGCACCAGGTCGGTCGCCGTTGTGCCTTCTTTCAATTTGCCGCTCAGCTTGAAGCCAATGACGTTGGGAATCAGCATGGTAATCGGCTGACCGAGCATGGCAGCTTCCGCTTCGATACCGCCGACGCCCCAGCCCAATACACCGAGACCGTTGATCATGGTTGTGTGCGAGTCGGTGCCGACCACGGTGTCGGGGTACGCCGTGCGCTTGCCATTTTTAGTAGCGTCGAAAACCACGCGACTCAGGTATTCGAGGTTCACCTGGTGCACGATGCCCGTATTCGGCGGGACCACGCGGAAATTGTCGAACGCGCTCTGGCCCCAGCGCAGGAACGAATAACGCTCCTTGTTGCGCTGAAATTCGATCTTGTTATTGAGGTCGAGCGCATTGGCTGCGCCGTAATTGTCAACCTGCACGGAATGGTCGATGACCAGTTCGGCCGGCGACAGCGGGTTGATGCTCTTCGCCGATCCGCCCAGCTTGACGACCGCGTCGCGCATGGCGGCAAGATCGACGACTGCCGGCACACCGGTGAAGTCCTGCAATATGACCCGGCCCGGGGTGAAGGAGATCTCGGTGCTCGGCGCCGCCTTCGGGTCCCAGCTCGCCAGCGCCAGAATGTCCTCGCGCGTAACATCGCGACCATCCTCATGGCGCAGCAGGTTCTCCAGCAGGATTTTCAGGGAGTAGGGCAGTCGATCCGCATGGCCCTCTTTGACCGCATCCAGGCGAAAAATCTCGAATTTGCTGGCACCGACCGCGAGCGTCGAGCGCGCGCCAAAGCTGTCCGTCATGTTTGTCTCTCCGGGGTTATCAGGTTGTGCCGGCCAGCCAGACGGCTGCCGCGACGCGCATTATAGCGAAAGGCAGGGCACAACGCTTATTCCGTTGCGTCGATTACCGCGCCACCCAGGCACAGGTCGCCCGCATAAAACACGACAAACTGCCCGGGCGCGACGGCTTTTTGCCGCTCGTCGAAGGTGACGCGCAGGGCTCCGGCGTCATGCTCCGTTACGGTGCAGGGCTGGTCATCCTGTCGATAGCGGATTTTGGCTGCACAGCGCAAGCCGGCCTCGAGTCCGTCAGGCCGTGTACCGATCCAGCTCGCGTCGGTAGCAAGCAGCGCGTCACTGAAAAGCAGGTCATGTTCGCCCTGGGCCACGATCAGTTGGTTATCTGCAATATTCTTGGCGACGACATACCAGGGCTCCTCGCTGCCGTCACTGCGGCCACCGATGAAAAGTCCCTGGCGTTGTCCCAGTGTGTAGTACATCAAGCCCTGGTGCTCGCCCACGGTCTTGCCCTCCGGTGTCTGCATCGGACCCGGGTTCGCAGGAAGGTACGAACTCAGGAACTCCCGGAACGGACGCTCGCCGATAAAACAGATCCCGGTGCTGTCCTTTTTATCGTGAATCTTCAGGCCGAAATCGCGCGCGACGCCCCGAACCTCACCTTTTTGCAGATTGCCGAGCGGGAAGACCGTTTCTGCCAGAGCCTCTGCACTGACAGCGTGCAGGAAGTAACTCTGGTCCTTGCCGATGTCCGCACCTTTGAACAAAGCGCCGTGGCCCTCAATGGTTTCCGCACGCGCATAGTGGCCGGTTGCGAGCAGGTCGCCGCCAAGGCGTTTTGCGTATTCCCGAAACACGCCGAACTTGATTTCCCGATTGCACAAGACATCGGGATTGGGCGTGCGTCCGGCACGGTACTCGTCGAGAAAATATTCGAAGACCTGGTCTCGATACTGTTTCGAGAAATTGGCATGGTGCAGCGGGATCTGCAGTTGCTCGCAGACGTCGCGTGCGTCCTGCAGGTCATCTGCAGCCGTGCAGTAACCGTCGTCGTCTTCCCAATTGGTCATGTGCAGCGCGTGTACGTCGGCGCCGGCACGCTGCAAACGAATGGCAGCGACTGCCGAATCCACACCGCCGGAGAGGCCAAGAATGACCCGTCTGCCCTCTACCTGATTTTCGAGCGGCTTCGCCATAAGCGGCGCATTCTACTACGGAAGACGGGCGTTAGAGTTATGCGCCGCGTGTTTTCGCGTCTCCACGCCTGTTCCAGAACGCCCAGGCGAGTTGCAGCTTCGAGGCGACTGCGATGATGAGTACGCCATGAATGAACCATGGAACATCGCCCCAGACGATAACCACGGGAAGCAGAAAGAAAAACAAGGCCATCGCGAAGCGCCCGAACTGCAAATGCGGAATGCCGTAGCGTTGATGCCGTAGACGAACGTTCATCATGTATATCTCGAGGACCACGAGGATCGGAACGTAGGGCAGCCAGTACTGGATGACGAAACCTGGAATAAGCAGCCAGAACCATAACAAGGTCGTAAAACTGAAGATCAGGTCGGCGATACCATCGAGATCATGTGCTGTTTTCGGCGGCGCTCCGCGACGCGCAAACATACCGTCGAAATAGTCGGTGAGCGCTGCGGCAATGTAGAGTGCAAACACCCACCACGTGAGGTTGTACCAGGCACAAATCGTGATGGGCACAACGCTGACGATACGTGCCCAGGTGAGCGCATCAGCAATGGTTCTGGCCGTATCCGGGTTCATCGTCAGCCTGAGAGATCTCGTCCAGCGTCTAAAATACATCAACTGGGTCGGATCGTCGTATGATTGCAGGCATGAGCAGCTTGAACGGCGTCAGTCGGCTGCCGGGCCTTATTACGCTGGCGGCGGTCTTCATCTTGTCCGGTTGCGCGACGACGCTCGACCTGCAAGGCGCACTGACTGTGGTGCCCTACCGGCTTGAACGCGATGGTCGCATCGTCGTCGAAGCTACGGTAAACGGCGCGGGACCGTTCGAGTTCATACTGGATTCGGCCGCCAGCATATCCGCCGTTTTCGATCGTCTGAGCGACCAGCTGTCGCTGGAGATTATTCCCGGACAGGTGGTCAAAATCCGCGGCGTGGTCGCGTCGGGTGAGTTCTCACTCATGGACGTCGGGCACCTGACGTTTGGCACCGAAACCTGGGAGTCGCCCAGGGTGGTGTCGCTGCCGTCCGATTCTGAAGCAGCCGGCGATCTAGATGGCGTGTTGGGCGTGGATTTCCTCAGCCGCTATGCCGTGTTTTTCTCGGCCCGCGACCGGGTAATTCGCCTTTACCCACCGGAACTGGTTGCGCGCCAAGCCTACCGGGGCTGGTCCTCGATTCCGCTGACCGTCAGGTCGATTTCAAAAGGTGGTCCCGCCGTTTACTTTATCGATATCGAAATCGACGGCCATGAAATTCCAGCCGTGTTCGATCTGGGCGCCGGCGTGAACATGATTAACTGGAAAGGTGCCGGCAGACTTGGAGTCAGGCGACCTCTGAGAGGCAGGAACGAGGTAATCATCGGTGCTATTGATACGATGACAGTTCTGGCACGCCTCGATGCACGGGAAGTCACAACCGCAGGCATTCGCTGGCGCAACGAAAATTTTGCCATAGCCGATCTTGAGATCTTCGAAACACTGATGATTGCCGACCGGCCAACGGCCATTCTCGGCGCGACATTATTTACGCAGCGTGATTTTATTATCGACTTTCAACGCAACAGACTGCTCGTCAATGTCGGTCAACAGGAACTCGACCATGCAACTATTGCAGCGCCACAGTAACGAAAGAGGGGCTCTAGACAACGCTGGCTTTTGCCAGTACACGATCGACATGCCGCTGCAGCGGCGTCATCTCCGCTAACATGGAGTCTGGTTGGCGCGTCCCGGAGACGTAGTCGCGCAGACAGCGCAGTACAGCAGGCGACCTGAGCCTGAACCGCTTTCGCTCGACTTCCTCGAGCGTCATCCAGTGCCGTGCGATGATGCCGTCATCGAGCGACAGGGTGTGGTCGCAACCAAGGTAATCCGCCACAAAAATAATGCGGAGGTACTGACGGCCCGAGCTCGGATCGACCCAGAGATACACACCGACTAATTCCTGGCACGCGACGTGGCACCCGGTTTCCTCGAGCGTTTCTCGGACGACGGCGGCCTCCGGTGACTCGCCGCTTTCAATATGACCGCCGGGCTGGCTGAAAACACAGCGGCCGGACGCGGTTTCTTCAACGATCAGGAAACGCCCTTGATGCTCAATGATCGCGGAAACGGCGATGTCGGTCGACTGCATGGTCGGCTCAAACGCCCAGTTGGCGAAATTCCAACTTCGATTCGCTGGCCAGCCAGATCTCGTCGAACATCTTGCTGTAAAGGCCCGCCACAGAAGGCTCATGCGTGTCGACGATGCCTTCCCAGCGTTCTGCCTGCAAACGATAAACGAGCGCGGTTTCATCAGCGATACAAAAAGCTTCGGCATGGGTACGAAAATCTTCGCGCACGTGCCGGAATTCGATGTAAGTGTTAAGACGGCGGCCGAGATGGACGAAGTCGTTGCCGTTTTTTACGGCTTTGGATGGGTTAGCGATCAAAACGCGAATTCTTGCGTAGGTCTTTGACAGCACGAGTCGTTTAACTATTTCAAGGAAGTCCGAGTTGTCGTAAATGCCGGGCTCGAGGTCATGCGTAAAGATCGATACTTTTCGAGATGCTTCCCGAACGACCTGGATAGCAGCCTCCCGCATTTCTTCGCGCGTCGAAATAACCCAACGCTTGCTCTTTTGTTGCGCCTGTTCCATAGGCGGACCATATTACCGAGTATGGTTGGTGCAACTTGCCAACTGCGTCACGTTTTGACCGATGTCAGCAAGTTGCAAATCATTCGCATCCCTTGCGGCTTATAGGTTTCAGCCCGGTTGCGAAAATAATCCCAGATGGGTGTCAGGGCGTTTCAAAAGCACCATTGGTGAGCAGCCATGTCAATAGTTCGGGCGTGATTATGTTCAACAGCCGGCGGTTCGTCTGCCGCCGCGCACAGAGTTCACGAACACACTCCCGGTCAGACCGCGTGGCCTCCCGCGTGCTGCCGTTCAGATAGATTCGTCTGTCATCAAACGCGATTCTCGCCATGCCGTGTAACCTCAGGCGAGGCAGCGACCTCGGCGAGTCGAGAAGCTGCCTGATGTCATCCGCTGTCGGTGCGTCCGGCCGCAGCCACTCCTTGGTCTGCGTTGCGGAGGGTCCCAGCTCAGCGGCGCGTTGTCCCGCGCGCCGCAGTGCCTGGGGTGACAAGTACCCCGGTTGCGCTTCGTCGCTGGCCAGGTCCGGGTCGGCATACCCGTCGGGCGCGCGCATGCCGATCGAATAAGTCATGCATGCTCTGGTTGCAACACCCCAATGGGCAACACCGGGTGGCAGGTACAACACGTCGCCTTGGTGCGCTGCGTGGCACGACTCGCCGTCAAACTCAGCGGTTAAGCGCAGGTCCGCACTGGCGCTGTGAGCGTCTGCCACGTCTGCTGTCGTAACGCGCCAGTCGCGAACGCCGATGCCCTGGCAAAGAAAGACATCGTAATTATCCCGGTGCGGACCGACGCCGCCGCCAGGCGCTGCAAAGCTCACCATCAGGTCGTCGATACGCCAGTCTGGCACAAAGGGTACAAGGTCGAAGAGCCTGCGCATCGCGGGCAGGTGTTTTTCGACATCGTGAACGAGCAGCGTCCAGTCGCGCGCCGGCAGCGTTTGCAGAAACGCCTCGTCGAAGGGGCCGGTCTCGGCGCGATATCGCGTTTGCGCCCGCTGCCGGTCGCAAAACACGATGCGTGACTCAACATCGTCGCAGGTAGCCAGCCAGGCGAGCTCGTTACGAGACATGGCGGGGCGCAGCGCGCTCACCGCCTGCGGCATGAACAATGGCGCCTTCTGCCAGTAGCCGGCAAGAAACGTATCCGCCGTCATGGCTTTGGGAAGTTTGAGCACGGTGGCTTAAGCTCAGATATCGCGGGCCTGTTGTGCGGCCAGTCCCAGGTAGGATTCCGGCGTTAGCGCAAGCAGTCGTTTTTTCTCGCCTTCCGGAATGTCGAGAGTACTGATGAACTCCCTGAGAATGTCCTTGCTCACCGGACGCCCACGCGTTAGTGCCTTGAGTTTTTCATAGGGCTCCGGAATACCGTAGCGGCGCATGACGGTCTGCACAGCCTCGGCCAGAACCTCCCAGGCAGCGGCTACGTCGCTGTGAATAGCATCGCGGTCAACCTGTAGTTTGTTTACACCTTTCCGTAATGATTGCAGCGCGATTACAACGTAACCCATGGCAACCCCGAAATTGCGCTGGACCGTGGAATCGGTGAGGTCTCGCTGCCAGCGCGAGATCGGCAGTTTTTGCGCGAAGTGTCCGAGCATTGCATTCGCCATGCCGAGATTCCCCTCGGCGTTCTCGAAGTCGATCGGGTTGACCTTGTGCGGCATCGTTGACGAGCCAACCTCGCTGTCGGCGACCTGCTGCCTGAAATAGCCCAGCGAAATGTAACCCCAGACATCGCGCGCGAAGTCGATAAGAATGGTGTTGTAACGTGACAGGGCGTGCGCGTACTCCGCCGTCCAGTCGTGCGGCTCGATCTGCGTTGTGTACGGATTGGGTTCTACCCCGAGCGACTCGACGAAGCGGTGACTGACGCCTCGCCAGTCGACGTCCGGGTAAGCGACGCAATGGGCGTTGAAATTACCAACCGCGCCGTTGAACTTGCCGAGAATCGCCACGGCAGAAAACTGCCGCTGCGCACGTTCCAGACGCGCAACCACGTTGGCGAATTCCTTGCCGAGCGTCGTCGGGCTGGCCGTCTGTCCGTGCGTCCGCGATAACATCGGCAGGTCCGCGTAGCGATGCGCCAGTGATTTCAGCTGATTCTTGAGATCGCGCATCTGCGGTGCGAGCACGTCCGAGCGGGCCGTCCGCAGCATGAGCGCATACGACAGGTTGTTGATGTCCTCCGAGGTGCAGCTGAAATGCAGAAAGTCCTTCAGCGGCCCGGTCTCCGGACCGTCACCGAGCTTGTCGCGAATGAAATACTCGACCGCCTTGACGTCGTGATTGGTGCTGCCCTCGATTTTCTTGACGTGCTCGGCGTCATCGAGCGAAAAATCGTCGACGATGCCGTTCAGCACGTCTTTCATCACGGATGACAGCGGGCCAAGCTCCTCTATCGCCGGCTCATCCGAGAGCCACTGCAACCAGCGAATTTCGACCAGCACGCGAAAACGGATGAGACCGTACTCGCTAAAAATATCCCGGAGCCCGCCGAGTTTGTCTGAGTAGCGACCGTCGGCAGGGGACAGCGCCCGTAGTGTGGAGACTTTCATGTTCAGGAGACTTTCATCATCGTTAATTCGGTATAGACTTGCACCCGCAAAGCGAGAATCATACACCTTTTCAATCACATCGAAGCGGCGCTCGAAGCGTCAAATGGAGCCGGACCGGCCATGAACGACAAGGCATACAGAATTGAAAAAGACAGCATGGGCGAGCTTGAGGTCCCTGCGGATGCGCTCTGGGGCGCGCAGACACAGCGCGCCGTCAATAATTTTCCGATCAGCGGCCTGACGATGCCGCGCCAGTTCATCGCGGCGCTGGGGCTCGTCAAGTGGGCCGCTGCCGGCGCCAACGCCGAGCTCGGCCTGCTGAAGAACGAGCTGGCGATCGCGATTCAGAAGGCCTCGCTGGCGGTCTCCGCCGGCGAATACGACGCGCACTTCCCGATCGATATCTTCCAGACCGGCTCGGGCACCAGCTCCAATATGAATGCGAATGAGGTCATATCGCACGTGGCGACCGCCGATCTTGGCAAAGAGGTGCACCCCAACGACCACGTGAACATGAGCCAGAGCAGCAATGATGTGATACCAACCTGCGTGCATGTCAGCGCCGCGCTCGCCATCGATCAGACCTTGCTGCCGGCGTTGCAGCATCTGTCAGCCACGCTCAAGAAGAAGGCCGACGAGACCCGTGACGTTGTCAAGACAGGCCGTACTCATCTGATG
The DNA here is from genome assembly GCA_049667545.1 of Woeseiaceae bacterium. Classification (GTDB taxonomy): domain Bacteria; phylum Pseudomonadota; class Gammaproteobacteria; order Steroidobacterales; family Woeseiaceae; genus UBA1847. The sequence goes on along the minus strand of JBATID010000116.1, from coordinate 5,404 downwards.
GATGCAATGCCCGTCACACTCGGTCAGGAGTTGGACGGCTGGCGGTCCCAGATCGAGCATGCCAGCGAGCGCCTCAACGACACCATGAAGCGCCTGACCGCGCTCGCACAGGGCGGAACCGCCGTGGGCACCGGCATCAACGCGCACCCGAAATTCGGCCGCAAGGTTGCCCTGTTGCTGGCCGAACAGACGGGCGTTGCCTTCAAAGAGGCTGACAATCAGTTCGAGTCTCTCAGCACGCAGGATGCGGCCGTGGAGACTTCCGGGCAGCTCCGCGTGCTCGCGGTCAGCCTGACGAAGATCGCCAATGACCTGCGCTGGATGAATTCGGGCCCGCTGGCCGGCATCGGCGAAATTGCGCTGCCGGCATTGCAGCCGGGGTCGAGCATCATGCCGGGCAAGGTCAACCCGGTGATTCCTGAGTCCGTCGCAATGGTTTGCGCGCAGGTCATCGGGAACGACGCGACCATCACGATCGGCGGCCAGTCGGGCAACTTCCAGCTGAACGTGATGCTGCCGGTCGTCGCTTACAATCTGCTGCAGAGCATCGAGATACTGTCGACCGCCTGCATTTGCCTGGCCGATAAAGCGATTGCTGGTTTCAAGGTCAACACCGACAACATCACCAAAGCGCTTGGCCGCAACCCGATCCTGGTGACGGCGCTGAATCCGGTCATAGGCTATGAACTGGGTGCCGCGGTGGCCAAAAAAGCATACGCAGACGGGCGTCCGGTCAAAGAGGTGGCGCGCGAAATGACGGACCTGTCGGATGAGGAGCTGGATCGCTTGCTGGACCCGGCAGAACTGACGACCGGTGGCATCAAGCATTAGCAACTCTCGCGTACGGCACCCGCAGACCCCGGAAGCACTGCGAGCCTCGTTCGCCGGCACCCGATTGCCCCGCGATCCGCTCGATGTGGCGCTGCCGCCGGGTGCCGGGCGGTGGCCCGCGTCGTTGCTGAAAAGACTGACAGAATCGCTCAGACCGGCCGGTGTGCTGATCCCGATCATGGACCGGGGCGGTGAGCTGACCGTGCTCTTCACGCAACGCTCGGCCGACCTCACGCAACATCCCGGGCAGATTTCATTTCCGGGTGGCAGCATGGAGGAACAGGACGCGGACTTGCAGGCTACGGCCTTGCGGGAGACCCATGAGGAAGTCGGCATTGCGCCGCAGCAGGTATCGGTGATCGGTTACCTGGGGCCGACGCCGACGATCACCGGCTACGCCGTGACGCCAACGATCGGTATCGTGGATCCGTCGTCAGAGCTCATTATCGATACCATGGAGGTCGAATATGCGTTCGAGGTACCGCTGGAATTCCTGCTCGATGAGGGCAGCGCGCAGCACACCGAACGTGAATTCTATGGACACAAAGTGCCGGTGGTCGAGTTTCAGTACGAGGGCCAGCGGATCTGGGGCGCAACGGCTCATATGCTCCAGGTATTCAGAAAAATTGTTATAAAAAAGTAGGTTATGAAGAATATACAGAAGCTACTTGAAGTGATGGAGCAGCTCAGAGACCCGCAAACAGGCTGTCCCTGGGATGTCGAACAGGACTTCGCGAGTATTGCGCCTTACACGATCGAAGAGGCCTACGAAGTTGCCGACGCCATCGCCCGAGGCGACCTGCACGATCTTCGCGACGAGTTGGGTGACCTCCTGCTGCAGGTGGTATTTCACGCCCGCATGGCGGAGGAGGCGGGTGAGTTTGACTTCGAGGACGTCGCCGGGGTGATTGCCGAGAAGATGCGGCGGCGACATCCGCACGTTTTTGGCAGTCGGGAGCAGCAAGAGACCGGCAAGGTGGCAGGCAGCTGGGAGACTATCAAGGAGCAGGAGCGCGCGGCGGGCGACGATGCCAGCGCACTGGCCGGCATTGCGAAGGCATTGCCGGCCCTCAAACGTGCTCAGAAACTTGGCAAACGCGCGTCACGCGTGGGGTTCGACTGGCCGGATCGCACCGGCGTCAGGGCCAAGATCGACGAGGAACTGCGGGAGCTCGAGGACGCGGCCAGCCGCAACGATGCTGCCGCCGTCGCCGATGAACTCGGGGATATCCTGTTTGCGGTTGTTAACCTGGCCCGGCATCTCGATGTGGACGCCGAACATGCCCTTGCCAATGCGAACGTGAAGTTCGAGCGCCGGTTTCGCCATATGGAGGCCGGGATCGCGGCCACATCGGCAGATCTCAAAGCCCTGCCACTGGAAACCTTGGAACAGCACTGGCAGGCAGCAAAAGGCCGCGTAGGCTAGGCGGCAGACGTTCATAAATCGTTCAGAATTCTCGGGTTTTTCTTACCAGCCGTTCAGGAACAGTTCATTGCCTGAGGCTTAATCTTGTGCTCAAGCTGGCCAGATGCCAGTTGACTGACACCAAGTGACTGAGACTAAGGAGCAGGACAATGAACGCACGAATCACCGCATTAGCCGCCGCAGCCGTATTGCTCGGCACCTCCGCGAGCGCTCTCGCGGATCACGATTATCGTGTGGCACGGAATGCCAGCGCAGTCTACGACTACGCGAAGGTCATTTCGTCAGAACCGATGATCAATTACGTGACCGTAACCACGCCCGTCCGTGAGTGCCGTGAAGAGCTGCGGTACTACACCGTCGATCGCGGTGCCCGTAACACCGGCGGTGGCGCGCTGGTTGGCGCGATCATCGGCGGTGTGCTCGGCCACCAGGTTGGCAGCGGGCGCGGTAATGATGCCGCCACGGTCGCTGGCACACTGATCGGTGCTGCTATTGGCAGCGAAAGCGCCCGCCGGAACAGCCACGAATACGGTGTCGAGCGCGTCGCGCGGCCGGTGGAGCGCTGCTCCACGACCTACGAGAGACATCGCGAAGAGCGTATTGACGGCTACCGCGTGACGTATCGGTACCGTGGCCAGAAGTACATGACCGAGATGCCCTACGATCCGGGCAACAGGATCCGCGTTCGGGTCGACGTGCGGCCGGCCGGATAATCACCGGACTTGATGTGACACGCTTCGTTGCAATCAGCCTGCGGTCGTACCAAACTTGGGCCATGCGTCTGACTTTGACACTACTGCTGTTCTCGACCCTGGTGCTGTTCGCGCCGCGGGCTGATGCCTTTGATCTCGAAGAGGCGCTCAGAGAGACGCACGTACAGTATCAGGGCGCCCCATCCTACAGTGTGACGCAGCAGGACGGCATGACCCTGGCGCAGGCGACCGAGTCGGTTCGTCGGCGAACCGATGGTCGTATCGTCAGCGCTGAAACCCGGGTCCAGGGTGGCCGCGAAGTGCACTACATCAAAGTTCTCACCAAAGACGGCAAGGTCAAGACGCACAAAGTCAACGGCCGGCGCCGCTAGGCTTTTTTGCATAACCGGGAAGCGGGAACATGCGACTGTTGGTAATTGAAGATGATGCGACGCTGCGCGAGTCGCTGGCGCGCAAGCTGGGCGAGTCCGGGTTCGCTGTCGAACAGGCGGCTGACGGAAAGGAAGGGCTTTATTTTGCCCTGGAATACCCGGTCGACCTCGCCATTATCGACCTCGGGCTGCCGGAAATGTCGGGCCTCGACATCATCCGTGAAGTGCGCAAGCAGGGTAAGGCTTACCCAATCCTGATTCTCACGGCGCGCGATCGCTGGGAAGACAAGGTCGACGGTCTGAGCGCCGGTGCCGATGACTACGTGGTCAAGCCATTTCATTTCGAAGAAGTCAGTGCGCGGGTCAATGCGTTGCTCCGTCGCAGCGGTGGTTGGGCGTCTTCGGAAATGACAGCCGGCCCCGTGACGCTCGATCTGTCGCGGCAGGAACTGCGCGTTAACGAGGAAGCCGTCGATTTGACGAGCTTCGAGTACAAGATCATCGAGTACCTGATGGTGCGCGCCGGGCAGGTGATTTCCAAAGCGGAACTCACAGACAGGCTGTACGACCAGGATTTCGAGCGCGATAGCAATGTCATCGAAGTATTCATCGGCCGGCTACGCAAGAAAATGGATCCGGATAATTCGATCAAGCCCATCGAAACGCTACGGGGTCGCGGCTATCGCTTCGCGCTGGAGCGTCATCAATCCGGCTGACAGCGGTCATGCAGTCATTAAGCAGCCGACTCCTGGTCTCAGTCAGTGTCCTGCTGCTCGTCTTCTTCGGTGCAACCATCGCCGTTTTAGATACCGCGTTTGTCGAGGCGGGTGAACAAGCGCGGCGTGACATTCTGGATGGGCAACTCGTAGCACTACTGGCTGCCGCCGAACCTGACAGGAATAACGAGCTTGAAATGCCGGAGCGCTTACGCGAGCCGCGGTTTCAGAGTATCGGCTCCGGCTTGTATGCTGAATTGCGTAACTCCGCTAACAACGTCCTGTGGCGATCTCATTCAGCGCTCGGTCTTGAAATTCCGACGGGTGTCAGACCGGAGCTCGGCAATCACCTGTTCGCACGCGAAAACCTCGAAGATGGCACGCCGCTGCTGACGTTAAGTCTCGCGGTGGAGTGGGAGTTCGCTGACGGCTCGCTGCAATCCTACGTATTCAAAGTGGCTGAAAGCCTCGATTCGTTTAACGCCCAGGTCGCCGGGTTCCGGCGGCAATTGTTCGGGTGGTTTGCTGCCGTGGCAGCGACCATGTTGCTGGCGTTCTCGATGCTGTTGCGTGGTTTGCTGAAGCCGCTGCGGCAGATCGAATCGGAAATTTCGGAAATCGAAGAGGGCGATCGCGTCTCGCTGTCGGGAGTTTTTCCGACAGAGCTTCGCGGCGTTGCCCGTAACATGAATCTCCTGATCGATAGTGAGCGTGCGAGGTCCGATCGCTACCGCTACACGCTCGACAATCTTGCTCACAGCCTGAAAACGCCGCTGGCCGCAATGCGCGCGCTCCTTAACGACCAGCAGGTCGAGGGCTTTACCGGTCGCTTCGACGAACAGATAGAACGCATGGATGAGATCGTGCGCTACCAGCTGCGCAAGCCCTCAGCCTCCGTTGCCGACAACCTCGTGTTGCAGGCCGTGAAAGTTGAAAAAGAAGTTGCGCGCCTGGTCGACGGGCTGCGCAAGGTTTATCACGACAAACGGCCGCACTTCGAGGTCAACATTGAGCCGGGCATGCAGTTTCGCGGCGATACCGGGGATTTCCTCGAGCTTGCCGGCAACCTGCTGGATAACGCCTGCAAATGGTGCAACGAAAAAGTTCGCATCACGATCGTACCGTTGGTCGGTGCGCGCGCCATTGCCAGCGGCATGGTGATGACGATTGCCGACGACGGTCCCGGTATACCGCAAGAGGCGGCCGATGCGTTATTGCAGCGTGGCATGCGCCTGGATGAGTCGACGCCGGGACATGGCATCGGGCTTGCGGTCGTAAAAGACATCGCCCGCTCATACGGCGGGCGACTTGCCATCAAGCGATCGGAAGATCTGGGTGGTGCCGAGA
>JBATID010000115.1:0-2653 GCA_049667545.1 Woeseiaceae bacterium | reverse complement strand
TTTGTAGAGAATTCCGGGTATCTCCAGGTCGTCAAAGCTCTTGTAGCGAACGACTTCGCTGCTCACCAGGTGTGCCGGGTCAATGGCCGGGTTCAACGTGCTGGTGAGCTGCGAGCTTCCACCGGTCGCCAGCTCCACCAGGTGAATGTTGGACGGTGAGTTATCGGCATTGACGATGAGCGCCACCGTCGATTCATCCGGCGTGAAGCGGATGGAGCCAAGATCGCCCGGTGGCAAAGAGTTAAAGTTAATTTGTTTGCCGCTGACCAGATCAGTGACGGTGACTTCCGTGCGTGCGTCCGCATTCACGCCGCTCACACGATAGCGCCCGCTGGGCGAATAGACGACGTACAGGACATCCCACGGCGCTTCGATCAGCACGGATTTTTCGCCGGATTCGAGTTCGTACTGCCAGGCTTGTCCGAATTCGCCGAATTCATCGGTCGCATACGTCAGGAAGCGGCTGTCGGGTGTAAAGCCATAGGCGGAGTGCTGGACATTGCCAGTGTGCTCCGTGATCAGGACGGGTTCTTCGTCATCCGATTCGAGGTCAACCAGGTAGATGTCGGAGTCGGCACTGGTGCGGGGTTTGTCGAGTGCCAGCCAGCGTCCGTCGGCGCTGATGGCCGCCACCTGCAGCCCCGGGTTCTCGAACACCATTTCGCGGCTGTAATCTGCTGCGGAGTAGCGGTAGACATCAAAACTCTGCTGATTGCGCTCGGTCGAGGTCAGGTAGAACGTCTCGCCGGATTCGGCCCAGCCGAGAAAGCCTGCTTTCAGATTGTCGCCGGGCGTCAGGTCGTGATAGCTGCCGTCGATCTCGCGAACAACGACGTGATTCAGCTCGTTACCTTCACCGTCATAGGTGAACAAAACGCGCTCATCATCGGGGAACCAGCTGATGCCAAACATGGCGTTATCCGGTGAGTCGGTCAGCTGTATGGGACCGGCCCCGGCAAGCGGCAGCTCGTAGACATTGAATATCCCGGTCGTATCGGACGACATCAATAAAGACTTGCCGTCGGGTGAAAATGCCCTGCCGCCAGGCGGTACCATGCCAATGCTCGTGGTCTCGAAGAACTGCGCGGCCGAATAGGTTGGCAACGGCGGCACAACCGGCTCCGCGGTCTCTGGTGATTTACTGCAACCGGAAGCCATAGCCACAATGACAACTCCCGCCAGAAGCGCATGATTTCTTTTCATCGGGTTAATCCAGGCTATCGAGGAATTTCGTATCATAATCTACTTTCCGGTTTTGGCTTGATTAGCGGCTTTACTTCGCATAGCTTACGCGGTTCGAAAGTAAGGAAATAGCATGACATTCGTTGTTACAGAAGCCTGCATCAAGTGCAAACTGACCGACTGCGTCGAGGTTTGTCCCGTGGATTGTTTCCACGAGGGCCCGAACTTCCTCGTGATTGATCCGGAAGAGTGCATCGACTGCACGCTGTGTGAGCCCGAATGTCCTGTGGAAGCCATCTATTCCGAGGACGAGTTACCGGCGGACCAGGCGCAGTTCCTCAAAATTAACGCCGAGCTGTCGCTGGACTGGCCGGTCATTACCGAGATGAAGGACGCGCCGGCAGATGCGGATGAATGGCGTGAAGTAAAGGACAAGCTGAAATACCTCGAGCGCTAGATCCGCGTCGTCGTCACTTTTCCCTGGCGAAGCCAATCAGTATGTCCGCGAGCTCCGGCCCCTTGTCCTCCTGCAGGAAATGGCCGGCATTGAGTATTCTGACGTGCTCGCGGCCACGCGCGCCCGGCACTGTTTCCTGCCATGGCTTTTCGCCGCCTCGTGTGATTGGGTCACGGTTGCTGAACGTGGTCAGGAACGGCTTCTGCCACTTCCTGAACACCTCCCACGCAGCGCGGTTAGCGTCGCTCGCCGGGTCATCCGGCCGTATCGGCACCAGCATCGGGAACGCCCGGGCGCCTGCTTTGTATTGCGCCGATGGAAAGGGCGCGTCGTAGGCTGCGACGACATCTGCAGGCAGGTTCGTGATAGTGGCCTTCTGAATGATCTTGCCGATGGGAAAGTACGGGCTGTAACGGGCGAAGGCGCGCCAGGCGCTATACGCTTTGGGCATCTCCTGGTCACCGGTCGGCAAACCGCCGTTACCCATCGCAATGCGCGCAAAGCGCTGCTCGGTTTCGGCCGCGACGCGCAGGCCAATCAGCGAGCCCCAGTCCTGGCAAAAAAGCGTAATACCAGTCAGGTCCAGTGCCTCGACAAACGCCTTCAACCATGCAACATGGCCCGCGTAGCTGTAATCGTTCTTGTGCGCTGGCTTGTCTGACCTGCCGAAGCCGACCAGGTCGGGAGCGATGACCCTTAAGCCCGCCGCGCTGAGTGGCGGAATCATGTGGCGATAAAGGTATGACCAGCTGGGTTCGCCGTGTAGCAGTAGTACGACGTCGCCGTCGCGCGGCCCCTCGTCAACGTAATGCATGCGCAGGCCGTCAACGTCGACGTAATGTGGCGCAAAATCGTAACCGGGCAGGTGTTCAAAACGACTGTCGGGCGTGCGCAGGTATTTCATGACGCTTTCCTGTGGGTCCGTGGTTTGCAGTTGAGCAGGCAATTTGGTGACGTTTGGAATAGCATGTCACGCACAAGAAGTTCTGCGAAAAACAGCCACAGAGTACCGCT
>JBATID010000114.1:0-16170 GCA_049667545.1 Woeseiaceae bacterium | reverse complement strand
GGTTCGATAGTCACAAGACTCACGACCCGACATTGATGTTCTTCAACGGCAAGTTCTACCTGTACTACAAGGGCGAAGCTATGGGTGAACAGATGTCCATGGGCGGGCGTGAGACCAAATGGGGCGTTGCTATCTCCGACAAGCCCGAAGGCCCCTACGTGCGTAGCGAATACAACCCGGTAACAAACTCGGGTCACGAAGTCTGTGTCTGGCACTACAACGGCGGGATCGCAGCGATGCTGACGACGGACGGACCTGAGCGCAACACGATGCAGTGGTCACCCGATGGCATCAACTTCGAAATCATGGCGTACATCAAGGGCGCGCCAGAGGCGAACGGGCTGTACCGCTGTGACAACCATGATGACCATCCACTCGAAGGCCTGCGTTGGGGCCTCTGTCATGAGGTCGATGGGCAGAGCGGGCACGTGCGGCGTTTCGAAGTCGACGAAGTCCTGAAGACCCACTTCCGCAATCGAGAGTCGTACGAATGATCATCGCGTCTTTCCTGTTTTTCACAGGTCTCGTCGCGGTACTGACTGTCTGGTTCACGCGCAAGGACGACCACGCAACCAGTGATGGCTTCTTCCTCGGTGGCCGCAGTCTGACCTGGCCACTCATCGCTGGGTCTCTACTTCTGACAAACCTGTCAACAGAGCAGATGGTCGGCCTCAACGGTGCCGCCTATACGTACGGTTTTGCGGTCATGGTATGGGAGGTTGTCGCTGTCGTAGCGCTGGTGTTCATGGCGCTGTTCTTTCTGCCCCGGTTCCTGAAGAGCGGCGTCACTACCGTACCTGAGTATCTTGAAGCGCGATTCGACCACCAGACGCAGGTCATCACCAATATCATCTTCCTCGCTGCCTATGCGGTGATCTTGCTGCCAATCATCCTTTACACAGGAGCAACAGGCCTGATCGGCATTCTGGACGTGCAGGGTATTCTCGGTTTGGAGTCACAGGCGCGGACCCTGTGGGTGATTGTCATTGCGGTAGGCGTTGTCGGGTCGACCTACGCATTGTTCGGTGGGCTGCGCACCGTTGCGGTGTCGGATCTGCTGAACGGCATTGGATTGCTCGTCGGCGGATTCATGATCGCCTGGTTTGGTCTGAATGCCCTGGGCGACGGGGATCTCAGCAACGGTCTGGCTGCATTGACTGAAAAAAACGCAGGACGGTTCAACTCGATTGGGGGTCCTGAAAGCTCCGTGCCGTTCGGTACCGTATTCTCGGGCATCCTGCTGCTCAATCTCTTCTACTGGACCACCAATCAGCAGATCATCCAGCGCACCTTCGGCGCGAAATCGCTGGCGGAGGGGCAAAAGGGCGTGCTGGCAACCGGTCTGCTCAAGTTACTCGGACCTGTCTACCTTGTCGTCCCGGGAATGATCGCGTTCGCGATGTTCGCCGGCCAGGACGTTCGAGCGGACCATTCTTACGGCCAACTCGTCAACCAGGTATTGCCAACCGTGTTCGCCGGTTTTTTTGCGGCTGTCATGATGGGAGCTATCCTGTCGAGCTTTAACTCGGCGCTCAACAGCACCTGCACATTGTTCAGCCTGGGTCTCTACAAGTCGGTATTCAAACCCGATGCAGATAATGCGCAGGTAGTACGAGCGAGCAAGGTTTTCGGCTGGGTGATCGCAGGCGTAGCGATGGTGCTCGCGCCGATGCTGGACGGCCAGGCGAGTATTTACAGCTACCTGCAAAAGATGAACGGTATCTATGCTATTCCGATCTTCGCTGTCGTGCTGGTCGGGATGCTGACGCGCCGCGTTCCTCCGATCGCAGCTAAGCTAGCGCTCATTACTGGCTTCCTTGTCATTGCCGCCGGCTACTTCGTTCCGTCGCTTGTACCAGTTGTCGATTCGATGCACGAGTTTCACTTCGTTGGCGTCGTTTTCGCCTATCTCGTCATCATGATGCTGGTAATCGGTGAACTGCGACCGTTGCGCGAGGAATGGACCCAGATAGATGTTCGGGCGGTTGATCTAACCCCGTGGAAGCATGCGCGCACTACCGGCCTGGTTCTGATTGGTGTTGTCCTGACTATCTACATTGTTTTCGCTGACATGAGCGTTCTGGCGTCATGACGCCCAGGGTCAGAGCGACGTTTGTCGCGCTCATCGCGCTGGTCGCCTGCTCCGTTAACGAGTCTCCGGTGCGTTCCACCGACTTCAATTTCGGCTGGCGATTTAATCTGGCCGATGATCCGGCTTTCAGCGCCGCGGGATTCGACGATTCATCGTGGCGGGAACTGCGCCTGCCGCATGACTGGTCTATCGAGGCGGACTTCGATGAGTCACTCAACGGTGCGACGGCTTACCTGCCGGGTGGCATTGGCTGGTATCGGAAGACCTTTGCAACGCCGGGTACCGGCGACGAGCTCGTCTACCTCTACTTTGACGGCGTCTACAATCACTCGACTATATGGGTGAACGGCCACGAGATCGGCGGTCAGGTGAACGGCTATACGCCTATCTACTTCGACATTACGGAACGGCTCAACAGGGACGGAGAGGACAATGTCGTTGCCGTGCGCGTGGATCGCACGCGCTATATCGACAGTCGCTGGTACACAGGATCGGGAATCTACCGCGACGTCGAGCTGGTGGTCACCGACAGGCTGCATATTCCGATCTGGGGCACATTCATAACCACGCCGGAGGTTTCCGCAGAGCGGGCCAGCGTTGAACTCCAGGTCGACGTAGTCAATCGAAACGACGACGCGCAATCGTTTGAACTAGAGACGACTGTCTATGACCCGCTCGGTGCCGAGTCGGCTCTCGATACGCAGGCGTTGACCGTTGCAGCCAATGCGTCGCTAAAGGTCGCGCAGAATTTCGCGGTCAGGACTCCGGCACTCTGGGGCGTAGAAACGCCGCATCTTTATCGAGCAGTCACGACCTTGCGCCAGGGCGACAAGATCATTGATACCTATGAGACGCCTTTCGGCATCCGCGATATTCGCTACGACGCCGATCAGGGGTTCTTCCTCAACGGCAAGAACATCAAGATCAAAGGCGTCAACCTGCACCATGATGCCGGTCTTGTCGGTGCTGCGGTCCCCGACGACGTCTGGAGGCGGCGTCTTGAAAAACTCAAAGAAGGCGGCACCAACGCGATCCGGACTGCACACAATCCGCCCTCGAAGAACTTTCTGAATCTGTGTGATGAGCTGGGTCTACTCGTGCAGCACGAGATTTTCGACGAATGGGACAATCCGAAAGACAAGCGTCTTAATCAATGGGAGCGTCACGACGACTACGAAAGTCGCGGGTACGCGAACTGGTTCCAGAAACATGCCGAGTTTGACCTCAAGAATGCAGTAAAGCGGGACCGCAATCACCCATCGATCATCCAGTGGAGCATCGGCAACGAAATAGAGTGGACCTACCCGCGCTACAAAGACGCGACGGGCTACTTCGACATGAACGCTCAGGGCAACTACTTCCACAACCCGCCGTTCATATCGCCCGAGGAGATCGAACGCCGCTTCCACGAAAGTCCGGAAGGCGAGTACGTGCTGGCCGAGACGGCGCACAAGCTGTCTCGCTGGGTAAAGGAACTCGATACCACACGACCGGTGACGGCCAACCTGATCCTGCCTTCGGTTAGCCACATATCGGGATACACGGACGCACTTGATATCGTCGGCTACAGCTACCGCCGCGTCATCTACGATTACGGGCATCGCCTGTTCCCCGACAAGATGATAATGGGCGCGGAGAACGTGGGGCAGTGGCACGAGTGGAAGGCGGTCGAGGAGCGCGATTTCGTGGCCGGGACGTTCCTGTGGACAGGTATTGACTACCTTGGTGAGGCGAACGACGCCTGGCCGCGAAAAGGCATTGCGTCCGGTCTGCTCGACTATGCTGGATTTGACAAACCCTCGTTCCACATGTTCAAGACCCTGTGGAACAAAGCGCCGCACGTCTACATGACCACCCAGACGCTGGACGATTCTCTCTATCAACGTGGGGAGGGTGGTTCCCTGCTTGCAACGGACAGGTGGGACCAGCGCACCTGGATCTGGCAGGACGTCAACCGCCACTGGAACTACGAAGACGGGGCCGAGATTGTCGTCGAGGTCCTGAGCAATTGCGATGAAGTTGAGTTAAGTCTGAACGGCGATTCACTTGGCACGCAAAAGCTGGCCGACAACCTCGACCATATTCTCAAGTGGGTGCTTCCGTTTGCAGGCGGTGTGGTTGAAGCGCGCGGCCTTGGAGGTTGCGATGCGCGCGATTCGCTGGCAACCGCAGGTAAGCCGACCAGCCTGCAGGTCAGTGTGGACCGGAATGAGCTCCCGGCAGACGGGTACGCGGTAGCGCACGTCGTCGTGCAGTTGTTGGACGAGCACGGCAATCCGGTTCGTCATCATGATGTCGACATTGAGTTCGAAGTGCCGGCGGCGCTGGAGGTGCTGGGTGTCGACAACGGCAAGTCGGAAAAGATGATCCGCTACCGGGCGGCTCGTCTTGGTACGCACGCTGGTCGTGCGCTGCTCATGGTCAGGGCGTTGGAGAAAGGCAATGCGGTGATATTAGTTACGTCGCCCGGTTTGCCTCGGACTGAGCTGGTTATTCTCGGCGAGCGGGATGAACAGTGAATAGGATTCGCCGTCATCCTGCATGATCGACACGGTTAGTACCTTGGGTGTACCGTCTTCCAGATAGACAAACGGACGTTCCATTCGAGTGACTTTGACGTACTCGCCAGTTTTCAGTCGATAGGCCAGATCCATAATCTTGTAGTTCTTTGCACGGCGCCAATTGAGACCGTCTTCGGACGTAATGAGACCCATGTAGCCGAACGCGTGGTAAATGCCGTAGTAGCGTTGCCGCTTTTCATCCCACCATAGCGCCGGGTCTTCGGCGTTTAATTCGTCAACCGCGGCCTTTTCCTGAATTGTCCAGGGCCCTGTCGGGGTTCGCGCCAATGCGACGGCCTGGTGCCGCACCAGTTCATCAACGCCTGGCATGTCACCTCGGACCAGCATGATGTAGCCGCCGTCCGGCCGCTGACTGACCGCCGGGTTACAGGTGATGGTCTCGATCGGTCCGCCTGGTTCGACGATAGGTTCGTCGAGACGCATCCAGGGGCCATAGACGCTGTCGGCGACGGCAACGCCGATACGCTGGCTTTCCCGAATCATCGCGCGGTACTCGTTGTCGATCCACTGCGTTCGAGCCTGACTCAGCTGTTCCTCGTCGAGACTCCGTCCGCCAAAGTTGGTCGAGATGTAATACAAGTAGTACTTGCCATTGTATTTCTGGATCCATGGGTTGTGGGCGGTGCGTTCGTCCCAGAATCCTTGTCCGCGTCCGCCGAGCACAATTTGTCGGTGGGTATACGGTCCGGCCGGCGAATCGGATACTGCGTGTGAAATAACGCCGTCTGTCAGCCAGGTGTCGTGACCGAGTTCGCGCGACATCTGCGCGTAAAACAAGTGATACTTCTCGTCTTCCCCCTTTACTATGGATGAGCCCCAGTTATACCAATTTTCCGTGTCATACAGCTTGTTGCTCTCGTCGACACCCTGGAGCAGGGCAGCAAAGTCGAGATCGTCGGTATCGGCGCCGGCAGTGTTCGCCAGCACCAGTACCACGAGCAAGCAAGCCAGAAATCTCACTTGCCGAAACGCCTCTCATACATCGCGCCGTGCAGTTCTTTAGCCGCTTCGACCATGGGCGCGTACGGCACGTCGGCGACACTGACGAATCCGACGTTGTAGTTCTCGCCGTCGAGCGCGCGACCGGTAATTGGCGAGTCGGCGTACTGGAACCAGTGCGCGCCGATGAAGTAAGGGCTGTCGATTACTGACTCCATGTATTCCCTGTACATGCGAGCGCGGTCTTTCTGATCCGCCGCATGTAGCAGACCTGGATGAAAGAGGCCAGAATCACTGGCGCCGAAGTGGAACTCGCCAATAATGGTCGGCATGTCCAACTCTTCGAGGAACCCCCAGAAGTCTGGGTGCACACCTTCTTTGTAGTTGTTGAAGCTGACGACATCGGCGTGCCGCGCCGCCGCCTGGACGAATTCCGGTGGCATCCCCCAGTCCGCAAAGCGCGAGCCGAGGTAAAGATGATTCGGCATGAATGTCTTCACTGCCTTGTTCACGACTGAGAAATACTTATCCGCATAAGCAGAGAGCATCGCCGAATAGTCTTTCTGCTGAGCGGCGGATCGAATGGCGGAGTCGAAGCCGGCGTCAAATTTCTCCCAGTCGCCAATCGACGTACCCCAGGCCTCATTGAGTGCCTCTATGTCGTCATACTTGCTGCGCATCATGTTGGTGTATACACGCTTGGTTGGCACTTCATTGCCATCGCGACCCAGCGTGTGGAGTACGATCCCGAGTTGCGCCTCGATGGTCTCCGACCGCCCAAAGCTCTTTTCATTGTCGATGAATACGCCGACGCACCACGGAGTGTCTCTTACCTCGTCAGCAACCTGCTTCGCTGTGACCATCGCGCGCTCTTCGAATACTGGATCGAAGACGTCCGGCAGCGGTGCCCAGAAATCGTTGCCACTCGAGACGGTCTTGAAGTCCCCGATGATCCAGCCGTTGGCGAAGAACGGGATGCGTTGCTGGTCATAGAACCGCGGGTCGGTCCAGTTGCCCAAAGAGGTAAAGCCCCAGTTCAGCATACGATCGACCGTGATTTCTTCCCAGGCGTCGAGGTAGGAGTACGGCGAGTCTTCGCCGTATTTTCGCTCCAGGTTGGCGCTGTAGAAACTGAATGTTTCGCCGTGCTCCAGTGGGCCTGAGTGTGATTCGCGGCGGTAGCCATAGTGATTGCCGAGCGGACCATCATAAGCTGGTAACCAGTTGAACATCTTGCCGCGTACCTCGGACACGAGGTGTCGCGTGGGTATCGCTTCCGGGCCGACGGGGTTCAGCCCCATTGAATCTTCGGGCGTAAGGTCATCGTCAGAGCGTTGCATAACCCGATTCGGATCGAAGTCGTACCCGGTCATCGTCGTTGAGTTCGACAGCCGAATAATGTCCAGGCCGGTTGCGAAATAGAGGTAGCCATCAGGATCGACGAGGCTCCACTTGTCACCAACCTTTTCTGTGCGGAAGTACCCGGTGCCTTCGAGTTGTGGTCCGTCTTTCCAGCCACCGAAACGGGAGCGATCAGGCATCGGTTTGCCACCGTTGAGTTCGGCGATTTCCGCGTCACGTTGTGCGGCCAGCTCAGCGTCCGAGTGGATCTTTCCCTCGAATTCGGCATTCGCGTTCTGGCCGTATTTGTCAACGATGCTTTCCAGAAACGCTTCGTTCATTTTTGGGTTAGCGATCAGCCGCACGTTATCGACCGTGAATTCCTTGTCACGCAGGTTGCTGTCCACGCTCAGACTGATTCGTGTTATTCCTTTCAGGTTGAGGTTCTTGGCGCCCCACAGAGAAACAAACTGGATAGCGTCGCTTTCCCAGGTCGGGGGATTCGAACGCAGGCCTGATTTGAAGTTGAGTTCAACGTTGGGGTTGCCGTCGGGGCTGCCGAGGTCGTGGCCGTCGAGCTTCGAGTAGTAGGTTTTGGCAGGGCCAACTGGGATGGCTACGCTCCGAGTCGTGGTATTGCCATCGATATCCGAGACGTCAAGTTTGACTTGCGTCGATACGTCACCGTAGTTCGCAATATCCAATGCCAGGCTGAAGCTTTCGTACTCACTCCAGTCCCACGGCTTTTCTGGCGTAAACGCAACGCCAGCGTTTTTGTTTGCAGCCGACCGCAGCTTCACCGTTAGTGATTGATTGCCGCGAGTCGCACCCTCTTCCCCCAATTGAGCTGTCGCCTTAACAAGGCGTACGTCGCTCGTTACGTCCGCTTCTTCAAAGTCATAGATGAGCGGCAGTTCGTTATCGGTAGCAGTCGAACCCGCGTGCTCATCGGTACTTTCGGCGCAAGCGGTGAGGGTAATAACCAACAATGTGATCGACAATACCGGCACTAGTGTCTGTTGCCGAACGAGTGTTAGAAGATTTATGTGCATGTCGGTTTCCTGTTGGTTTCGATCGCAAATATTGTACATTGTCAACAATTACTCTAGTCTTTATTGACCGCATCAACCACCGAAGTGAATCGTCAATGCGCCAAAGCGAACAAATTGTCCCGATCCGTGACCAGATCGCCGATCAACTACGATCAGACATTATTTCCGGCGAACTTGCGCCAGGTACCAAGCTCAACGAGCAAGATCTCGCGACGCGCTTCGGTGTTTCGCGCGGTCCAATTCGCGATGTTCTGCTGCAACTGACTAAAGAAGGCCTGCTGGTTACCAAGAGCAACGTCGGCGCATCTGTCGCTGAAATGTTGTCGCCGCGGATGCAGAAGCTGATGGTCGATATTCGCCGCCGCATCGAGGCCTTCGCCGTGAAATCGCTGAAAGGGCAGCTGGGTGACGAGGACTTCGAGACACTCGACTATCTCCTTGAACGCTTCAAGACAGCGTTTGAAGAAGGTGATTTCACTGAAGTCACGAAAGCCGATATTAGATTTCACAAATACCTCGTCGAAAAAGCGGGTGGCCAGGAGCTCGTCAACCTCTGGTATCCGGTTATTTTGCGCATGCGTATGAACTACAAACGCATCGATACGCCGAAAGAGGGTGTTGCTGAACACCGGGCCATCATCGACGCACTGCGCAATGACGACGTCAAACTCGCCGCCAAAGCGCTGAAAGCCAATATCCGCTAGCCGGAATATTTAGCGCCCCATCCAGCCACCGTCAACGAGCAAAATGCTGCCGTTGACGTAAGTGGATGCCCGCGAAGCCAGAAACACAGCCGGACCCTTAAAGTCATCCGGCACGCCCCAACGACCTTGTGGGATACGTTCGAGAATTGAATTGAAGCGCACCTTGTCGTTACGTAGTGCCTCGGTGTTGTCCGTCTCGATGTAACCTGGTGCGATGCCGTTGACGTTGATACCCTTGCTCGCCCACTCAT
The DNA here is from genome assembly GCA_049667545.1 of Woeseiaceae bacterium. Taxonomy (GTDB): domain Bacteria; phylum Pseudomonadota; class Gammaproteobacteria; order Steroidobacterales; family Woeseiaceae; genus UBA1847. The sequence continues at coordinate 7,209 of JBATID010000114.1, read as the reverse complement.
TCGAGAGGGCCATGATGAGCTGCTGCAATCCGCCCTTGCTCGCGGCGTAGCCGGGCACTGTGATGCCGCCTTGGTAGGAGAGCAGCGAGGCTGTGAAGATGATCTTGCCCGAACCCTGCGCAATCATATCCCTGCCTAGCTCGCGACTCAGAATGAACTGGGCGCTGAGATTCACCTCGATCACCTTGTCCCAGTACTCGTCGCTGTGTTCAGCGGCGGGTGCACGCAGGATGGTGCCGGCATTGTTGACGAGAATATCGACAGTTCCGTGATTCTCACGAATCTTACCGATGAACCCACGCAACTGTTCACGATCGGAAAAATCGCATTGGTAGCCGGTGAAATTGCGGCCGACTGCTGCAACCTCTCGGCCTACGTCTGACCCAGCCTCTTCAAGTGACGCCGATACGCCGATGATGTCAGCGCCAGCTTCCGCAAGCCCGAGGGCTATCGCTTTGCCAATGCCACGTTTGCATCCGGTCACGAGGGCCGTTTTGTTACTCAGGTCAAATAGCTCACTCATTTTATTGCTCCCGCTCAGGCGTGCGATTCGCCGCCGCATTTGATCAGGGCTTTCATACCCGCTGGGTTGCCGTCCATGCTGGAGAACGCTGTCCCGATGTCCTGGATCGAATTGACCGAAGTTATCAACGGCTCGAGATCGAGATCGCCGTTCGCGACCATCGCAATGGCCTGGTCGAAGTCCGCAGCTTCGTAAACGCGCGCGCCGACCATTTCGAGTTCCTTCCAGAAGAAGTGGAACAGGTTGACCGGCGGGGCAGCCGAGTGGATCGCAACCATGCAGATGCGGCCACGAACAGCCGCTAACTCCGTCATGGACTCAACAGCAGGCGCAACACCAGTCACCTCGAACACGACATCGGCGCCTTTGCCGCCGGTCCATTCGTCGACGACGGCCTTTACGTCCTCGTCGACAGGGTTGACTGTCTTGACGCCGCTCTGTTCTGCAAACTTGCGGCGGACATCACTGACCTCAGAGATCATTACTTCGGCGCCGATACCTTTCGCGACCTGCGCAATCAACTGGCCGATCGGACCACCGCCGAGAACGACGGCCTTTTCGCCCGCTACAAGACGGGCGCGAGCAACGTCGTGACAGGCAACGGACAAGGGTTCGATGAGTGCGCCCTGTTTCATTGTGACGTTGTCCGGCAGCTTGTGAAGCGTTCGTGACTTGACTGTCCACGAGCTCTGTAACGCTCCGGGCGAATCGATGCCCATGAATTTCAGGTTGTGGCAGATATGGCTGTGGCCGGCATCGCAGGCCGGGCAGTCGCCACAATAGTCGAGTGGTCTCACGACGACACGGTCACCGACGGCAAATCCTTCAACATCGGCACCGAGTTCGGCGATTACGCCGGACATTTCGTGGCCGATAACCTGAGGGGGCGCTACGCGCTTATCCATTACGCCGTGATAAATATGCATATCGGTTCCGCAAATACCGACAAAACCGACATCGAGCCGGACTTCGCCGGGCGCAGGCGCCACGGTGTTCCCGGTAACAACATCAAAGGATTTGTTACCGATGTACTGAGCTGCAGTCATTGAGATTCCCATTGAGTTCCATAGACAATCGGCGTCCGAGCCCTTGTCGGCCACCATTTTGTAGACAATCTACAATAATGGCATCGCCCCGTAAAGACATGGACGATCAAAATCGCCCGGATACGCTGATCTATCACCACTCCGGATTGAAGTCAGTTAATTGTTGACAATCTGAAAAACGTCAACTATTGTGCGGAAACGTATATCGGGGGATGGCACACGTTTTCCGGCAGATCTCAGAACACCGGGTCGGCTGTAAATTGTTGAAATGCCAGAATAAACCGACCAAATTCTGTTTATTACAAAAGCACTAGTGGGGGAATTCACCAATGCCACGTATATCGAAGAGCAAACTTCTATCCGCAGCCTCTGCGTTCACGATTGGAGTGTTCGCGGCGTCAGCCAGCCAGGCCCAGGAAGCGGAGGCCGCAGCGGACGAAGAGTTAATTGAAGAGATCGTGGCCACGGGAATCCGGGGCAGTCTTGCTAACTCCATTGCGGATAAGCGCAGCGCTGATCAGATTGTGGACACGATTAACGCCGAAGACATTGGTAAGTCGACGGACCAAAACATCGCGGAAGCCCTGAATCGTATCTCCGGTGTCAGTATTACAGAGCAGGAAGGCGAGGGTGCCTTTGTTTCAATCCGCGGCGCCAGCCCGGACCAGACCGTTGTAACTCTAAACGGTTCGACACTGGGTACAACCGAGTTTTCTCAGTCTGTAAACCTTTCCAGTTTCTCATCGGATATTTTGGCGAAAATCGAAGTTATCAAAACGCCCTCCGCGGATGATGAAGAAGGCTCTCTTGGTGGGCTTGTTAATCTCATTACGCGCAAGCCGTTAGACATCAATGAAGACATACGCGTATTCACCATGCAGGGGCGCTGGAATCAGCAGTATAACCAAGGCAAGGAATTTGATTCGCCGCTTCCGGAAGACTACAAAATCTCCGCAACCGTCTCGGACAAGTTTTTCGACGATACGTTTGGTGTCATTGTATCTGTCGCTGACGAGAGAAATCCGCTGCGTCAGGATTTCACCTCCGGAAACAATTTTGATCAGGCGCGGTCTTATAACGCCCAGGATTTGGATGGGAACGTCTACCAAGCGGCCGATTATGTCACTCCTTCACTTTGGGGAATCGCGGCCCGTTCAACAGCCTACGGTGTTCGGGAAGGACAGCGAGACCGTCAGTCTCTTGATCTTGCCGCTCAGTGGGATGTTGCGGACACGACCAACATAACGGCCAATCTGAATTTCGGGCGCCAACAAGTCGAAAATACGACGCACCAGGCAACGATTCGAAACAATGACCAAAGCCGTGACCCGAATTTCAATAATGTGGGCCTTCCATACAATGTCCAGGGAAATGCATTTCTTGATCTGACACCTACGCCCTTCCAGGACCCATCAGAGTGGATGATTTTGGATGCGAATTCGCGAACCTGGGTGCGGACTCTTCGGCGCTTCCAGCCTTCCGACATTAACGCGGCGTCCGACAAATACGAAAATGAAAACTTTATGGGTTCGCTGGACTTGGAACAGGAGTTGTTCGGCAAGCTGATTATGAATGTCGGCGGCAGTTATCAGAAGTCGGAACAGATTCCAGATCAGCGAGTTTTTACCAACTTGCAGTCGGCCCGTGAAAATCCGGTTTACAACCGCTTCTTCCTTTCTCCGGACGAACTGCAGCCCGCAGGCGTAGATTGTCGTACAGGCGTATGTGTGCCCATTACAGGTGACTCCCCAGTAAATCTGGGTAGCGTCATAACCGCACCCACAGCCCAAGAGATCGCTGATCTAGCTGCAGCTGGAATTGTCGGGACAGTCGGACAACCGATTCAGTTTAGAGGCGACGATAACTTTTCACTAACGGGTGCAAACCCTGATGACATTCTTGCAAAGTCTATTGGTACTATTAACCAAACACTGACGACCGTAGAGGATACGAACGAGGTCTTTTTTGTCGATTTCGACTACGACTTGGATAAGTTTGGCGTGTCGTTCCTTGAGTTTGGCGCTAAATACACCAAACGTGAGAAATTTGTAGACAATCAGAGCGGCAATGTCACCAATCTAAATGCCGCTGCGACAATTATCAATCCTACAACGGGGCTGCCCATTCTGGTCTCAAACGCGCTTGATCAGATACCCATCCTGCCTTTCGCACAAAATATTGCTCCCAACGATTTCATGAACGGAATCGGGCTCGGCGGAAACGCGATCTCCGATGGGTTTGTGTCTGTTGACCCCGTCGGATTGTTCGAGCTCGTACGAGGGGAGGAAGGCATCGCCATTGATATTGATAATACTGAGACCCGTTCTGCAAAGTTTGACAACCTGGCGGTATATTTGAAAGCGAACTTTGAGCTTATGGATCAAAGGCTAACTGGCGATGTTGGTCTTAGGTATGTCAAAACAGAAGTTGAGACGAAAGGCGCTGCGGGCATCCGGGCGTTTAACGAAGCCTTTGGACGCAATCAACGGATTTACGATCTTAGAAACCTAAGAAGCCTCATGGATCCCTCGCAGCCTGCCTGTCCGGCAATACCGGTTGGTCCAGGAGGCGAAGTGACCTTTGGTGATGCGGCTCGTTATGCCCGTGTAGACGGCCTGGGTGTCGATACGCTTGGCACGGCAACATTTAATGATGACGTACCTTTGCCGAATTCCCTGCCATGTCATGAACCGTGGTTGCTTGATGCTACTGGCATACAGGCAAACAACGGGTTCATAGTGGATTTACGTCGCTATAACAATATTTTCTGGACCAACAACGACATCTTTACCAATGGGTTTGCCACATCAGACCCAGCCGGTTTGAACTTGGTGAGCGGGACCAACAATACCATTCGCACTTTCGGAACGGCCGGGGCCCATGAGTATGATGTGTTACTTCCGAGCCTTAACCTCAGTTATCTTCTTAACGATGAGATGATCGTCCGGTTCGCGGCGTCCAAGACGATGACGCGGCCACCAATCGATGATATTCGACCTGGATTTAATATTGGTGAAACCGGCTGGGGCAATCCGGCAACGCGAACAAACAACATCAACCTGTTTAACACGCAGCTCGATCCGTTGAAATCGACTAACTTTGATGTGTCTTTCGAGTGGTATTTCGACGAAGATGCGCTTGTCTCAGTCGGCGTCTTCCACAAAGACATCAAAGACCTCATCGAAACGGAACAGCAACAGGTCTATTTGCGTGATGTGAAAACAGAGGTGCAAAATGGCGAAGACGTTTCGTTTGACGGGCTCTTGTTAAGCGATAGCACTATTACGATCGACAACTGCTACGCCGAAATATTGGGTGAGTGGCAGTATGGATATAACCCATCCTACGTAGAGAACATGCTGTTCAGCGATGACCCGGAATTTCTCTGTGCACAATTCCAGGCAACGCAACCCCGCAACGCAGCAGGCGCTGACATCACAGGTGTCGAGCTTCAATATGCTCAGAACTATACGTTCTTGCCGGGTATGTGGGGCGGTTTAGGTCTAGCAGCAAACTATACGTATCAAGACAGCTCATTTGCTCAAGACTTGTCAGACCTCGTTGCAGGGCTCGAGCTCCCACGTTTCCAAATCGACCGTACGCCGGAACATTCCTACAATATTACGGCCTATTGGCAACATGATGATGGTCACCAAGTGCGACTGGCCTACAGCGGAGCGTCGGACGTACTGCTCCAACGGAATTTCGAAAGAGGGGCTTTGTGGCAGGACGGTCGCGATACGCTGGATTTCGCAGCGGCGTATCAATACAGCGACAACATATCGTTCACATTTGACGCGACCAACCTTCTGGATGAAACTTACAGAACCTACTTCACGAGCCGAACGGTCTTGCTACCCGAGTCCGCGACTGGCGGTGGAACATCTCTGGTGCCATTCGATGAAGGTAATCCGATTTCAGGCAATGCTTATCAGGGAAGAACAGTGAATGAATACTCTATCGGCAAATTCTACCGAGCTGCTGTTCGAATCAACTTTTAAGGGTTCATGAATCCAAATAGCACGTCCCCCGAAACGGAGCGGCCATCAATAGATGGTCGCTCTTTTTTTTATTGGTATCCGAGCAGTTTTCGTAGACCAGGCGCAGAAAAATCGACCATTTGCTTGTGTTTTTCTGACAGTTCCTGGGGGAATTCAAACAGTGGCTCGCTGGTATTGATGTTCTCCCGAGCAGTCGCGCTTTGCTTGCGGTCGGCGCCGATGATGACGCGCTCTTTCCAATCGCTTGGGGGAGTAATTCCACACCTATCCAGCAGCTCTGTAAAATAGGACTTCGCGGATTCTGTATCGATCGAGGCAAGGTTTTCAACGAGGTCTTCATATCGCACCAAGTATGCGCCGGCTGCCAGCCAGCCGAGGGTATACAGTTCATATTGTTGTCGCATTGGCGGTGATTTTTGATAAATTCCAAAAATCATGAGCGCGATTAGATCATCAACGGTTAGCGCCCCGGTTTTGATATGATCAAAATTGCTGGAGACAATGTCCGATACGAAAAAACGGGCTTGGGCGAGAACCCAACTGTAAGGGTCGCGCGCCAGGAGAACCTTATTCGTCCTGTTTGCCGGTATGGCGGTGTTGTCGGTATAGAGCAAATGACCGGAAATCAGGTGGCTCTTATTCTTATCAAATGCTGCCAAGTGCTGTTTCAGATTTGGAAACTGAATGAATTGAGGCCCGTAAACCTGATCAACCGGGACAAACATTCGAAGAATGTTGCGAAGCAAGTGTGAACCGCTCTTGGGGAGGCTGTTCAGGAATATAGACCTTGATAAGCGGACCTGAGCAAATTTCGCGTTCTCTTCATTTATTGTGTCTGGAGCAACGGATACTTCAGGCATGGTTCTCTCACATAGCTAATGGATTAAAAACATTCTATAACAATTGAAGGGCTTGAATAATGAACGAAAATTCGCCGCTAAAAAAGATGGTCATTGTCGGGGGCGGAACCGCCGGTTGGATGTCCGCCGCCCTTTTGTCCAAGTTTCTTGGGCCGTCGGGCACCAGCGTTACATTAATTGAGTCTGACGCAATCGAAACGATTGGGGTCGGGGAAGCGACCATTCCCTATATCCAAAATTTTATTGAGATGCTCGAGATCGACGAGGCCCTGTTTCTAAGAGAAACGAAGGCAACCTATAAACTAGGCATTGAGTTCGTCGATTGGGGGCAAATCGGTGAACGCTATATCCACCCATTCGGCGAATATGGTGTGCCGATGGGGCAACTACCGTTCTATCATTTTTGGTCACGGTTGCGGAGCGCCGGCGATACGAATCCGCTTGATGCCTATTCCTTGAATATCGTAGCGGCCCGAGCAAATAAGTTTATTCGTCCGGTCGAAGATCAGTCCTCATTGGCCTCTCGGATTTCCTATGCCTATCATTTTGACGCAACGCTATTTGGCGCGTTTTTACGGCGTTATGCCGAGGGACTTGGGGCTCAGCGAATAGAGGCCAAAGTTGTCGATGCAGCCCTCGATTCTGAAACAGGCCATATATCAAGTGTTGAGCTTGAAGACGGGCGGACCGTCGAAGGTGATTTTTTCATCGATTGCACCGGGTTTCGAGGTTTGCTCATTGAAAAAGCATTGGGCGTGCCATTTACGGACTGGTCTGAT
>JBATID010000113.1:0-15155 GCA_049667545.1 Woeseiaceae bacterium | reverse complement strand
GCTCGAGGGCTATCAGTCCTTTCGCCGTTTTGATGCGCGAGAGCTGCATCTCGTCGAGGCATTACGCAGCCTGCGCATCATCCATTACGCGGCATGGCTGGCACGCCGCTGGGAAGACCCGGCGTTCAAAGCCGCATTTCCGTGGTTCGACAGTCGCCGCTATTGGGACGATCACGTACTGACTCTTCGCGAGCAGGTCGCGTTGATGCAGGAGCCGCCGCTCGAATGGCGCGACTTCTGACTAGCGCGATGGCAACCGTCGTTTGCGGGGCTGCAGCTCGAAGCGCTCGATCCAGCGCGTAAACGTTCGGTGGCTCAGGGCCTGCAGATGCTCGACCGCATCACCGCACCGTTCGCGAATCTCGCCCACATCGACGTCGGAAGCGTCATCGGTCAGTATCCCCTGGTGATCCGGCACCGTCAGCCAGCGCTCGATCAATGAGTGATTCGCTTCAAGGTGAAACTGAAATCCGTACGCATGCTCACCGAATCGAAAGGCCTGGACCGGACTCACGTCTGATTCGGCCAGGCAGACCGCTTCCTCTGGTAACTCGATACCGTCCTCGTGCCACTGAAAAACCTCCTGGCTTTGCCCGAATGCGGCCAGCACAGGATCCGTAGCACCAGCCGCGGTCAGATTGACGTCATGCCAGCCGATTTCGGGCCGCTCGTTGCGAGATACGGACCCACCCAGGGCTTTGGCAAGCAGCTGCGCACCGAGGCAGATCCCCAGAACCGCCATGTCGCGCTCCACCGCCTCTCGAATGATCTCGACCTCGGTAATAAGATTCGGGTACTGGTCAATCTGATCGGCATTCATCGGGCCGCCGAGCACGATCAGCGCTTCGTATTTATCGAGCTCAGGCCGCGATGCCGGCTTGCGGCCGAAATTTACATAGCGGATACGAAACCCTGCCTCTTTTAACAGCGGATCCAGCGTGCCGAGCGGCTCAAACGGAACGTGCTGGAAAACGAGTATTTTTGGTCTTGCCATAGGGGTCTGACGCGCTGCGGGCCGGATTTCCTGAGGGTGTCGTTATACCTGTTCGCAAGCGATGCGTGAAATCGATTTTCATTTGCACTGGCAACGCGCGCGCTCTACAGTGGATTCAGGCCGAAGACCGGCGCAAATCCGCGGAACTCTGCGAATAACAGGCGCTCTGATACCTTTAACGACGGTTTATTGCCATGCGGACCTAGACGTTTTGATTGCAAATCTACGCTCCATATCCTGCCTCGCGCTGTTATCGCTGGTCGCGGCCGGCTGTAGCTCGACGGTTACGATGGATGATCCGACCATCCCGGCGCCGCATATCGAGAAGATTCCGATCGACGTGGCCCTGCGCATACCGAAGGAATTCAATAACTTCGTGCATGAAGAGAACATTCTGGGCAAAGAGGCCTGGAGTATCGATCTCGGCCGCTCCAACGCCATGTTTTTCACACAAATATTTGGCTATCTCTTCAATAACGTGGTCGTCATCGGGCCAGATGATGACGCGCGCGACTTCCAGTTTGACGCATTGATCGAACCCAGTATCGACGGCTTCGAATTCTCTGTCCCGAACCAGAGCAAAACCGAGACGTTTGCCGTCTGGATTCGCTATCGCCTGAGAGTCTTCGATCGCGAGGGCACGAATGCGGCTAACTGGACGATGAGCGCCTACGGCAAATCACAAAAAGAAGGTATGAACGGTGGTGCTGCTTTACGTCGTGCGGCGCTTCTTGCGATGCGTGATGCAGCAGCGTTGATGATCATGCAAATGGAAAAGGCTACGCAAATCAGCGCCCTTGCCAATGGCGGGTTGGCGACACCGCGCCCGGAATCAGCCGTGGCCGAGGTTGATGCAAAGCCGGCCTCGCGCCGCGATGACATGGGCGTTTTCGTCATTGGAGGGATTGACGATGAGGCTGACTAAAATACTTGCTGGTGTAAGGTTCGCCCTGATTGCGGGCATCGTGGCAGTCGGTCTTGCAGGATGTGTTACCTCGCGAATCGAGGATGCCAGGGTAAACACCACGGGCCTGAAAGAAGGCGAATCCGTTGTGATCATGGCGAAGAGCTACCACCAGGGAAACAAGACAGAGTCGGACTACGTCAGCTGCCTCGAGAAAGCGTTGGGGCGTGGCGCCGGTGGGCTGCGCGTGATCCCCAATCAGCAATTTATTGACTCGCTTTTCCCCTGGTTTGAACCACGCACAGCGCCCGCTGAAACCAAGGGCCTGACCAAGCTCATGGAGCGGCCGGGCGTCGCGGACGCAGTAGAGAAAATGGGCGTTCGCTATATCGTCTGGCTCGATGGCGATACCGAGCGCGTTGCGCAGGGCGGCAGCTTGTCCTGCGCTGCCGGTCCGGGCGGCGGTGGCTGCTTCGGGTTTGCCTGGTGGCAAAATGATGCCGACTATGAGGCCTCTGTCTGGGACCTCGACGGGTTTGAATCGGCCGGCACCGTCACGGCCGACGTTAGCGGGACGTCGTTCCTGCCGGCTCTGATTGTCCCGATTCCCCTGATCGCCAGGACCCAGACAGCCGCGTGCAAGGACCTTGCACAACAGCTCCACGCATTTATCGTGCAATAGCGGTGCAAGTCTGCGTTAGCGCGGACGACCAGCCCTGATCAAAGACCCGCCGTAGAACGGCGTCTCCAATGAGGCAACAGAAACGGTGCGCCCGGACGACGGCGCGTGCACAAACCGCGAGCCACCGAGATACAGCCCGACGTGCGACATCTTGCCGTCGATCCGAAAGAACAAAACGTCGCCCGGTTTCATCTTCGCCGTTGCCACTGGCTGCAGCGCGGACCACAGTTGTCCGGTGGTGCGCGGAACGAACTTACCTGCTTTCGAGTAGGAATATTGCACGAGCCCGCTGCAATCAAACCCCGACGGAGTCTTGCCGCCGTAGCGAGACGGAATACCCACTTGCCGCAGCGCGATACTCGCCGCTTTGTGGCCGGCGGATTTTGCTGCGACCACCTCTGTGCGTTCAGGTCCTGCCGCGACACGACCTTGCCAAGCTGTCGAGCACCCTGCCAATGCGAGCAACACCAGGGCTGCCAGTGCATTTGCCGACTGCTGACGGAGTGGCTGGGCTATCATTAACGAAATCTCTGGCGAGAATTACCGATCAGGATACGACATTGCGCCTGACTGCGGTATGAACTACTTCTCAACCCCGGGGTATCGTTTCCTGACAATCATCACACCGTAGAGCTTCAGTAACGGCATACAATCTGGCAATCATCACAAAGCACTTCATGCAAATAATGGACAAACGACACGACCTCGCACTGATTTTGCAATCACGCACGCCGATAGTCGTCATCGAATCGCGCGATGAGGCCCGCATGCTGGAGATGCTGCAGTCCCTCAATATTCGGAGCAGCCGCGACTCTTACACTCCAATGTTCCGCTGGACCCTGACCGACGGCCTGCAACGCGTTGACATTGTGCTGGAACCGCAGACCCTGAACTCTCAGCCGACCGATGTCCTCAAACACATACGAGCAGTATCAAAGCCCGGCATGTATGTGTTGCTGGACTTCCACCCTTTTATCAGCGACCCCGTGCACGTGCGCTTGCTAAAGGACATCTGCATCAAGCACCGCAGTTTGCAGTGCCAGATCATTCTTATTAGCCACAAGATCAAAATTCCACATGAACTCGAGAGCTACTGCGCGCGCTTTGAAATGCAATTGCCATCAAAGGGTGAACGTATTGAGTTGCTCGACGCCGCCATCGCCGAGTACAACAATGAGCATCCTGGTAATTCGGTCACGGTTGACCCCAAAGCACAGGACCTGCTGATAGAGAATCTCGCGGGCCTGACCCATGGCGATGCGCGACGCATCGCACGCAGCGCAGTCTATATGGACGGCGCCATTTCCCACAGTGATCTGCCGTCAGTCATGCAGGCCAAGTACGAATTGCTGAATCGTGGTGGCGCGCTGCAGTTCGAATACGATACCGCACGCTTCAAGGACGTTGGCGGCCTGCAGCATCTAAAGGCCTGGCTAACTCAGCGCCGCCCGGCATTCAGGGGCGACACGAGTGCCGCACACCTCGACGCACCGAAAGGCATCCTGCTGCTCGGCATCCAGGGATGCGGCAAGAGCCTGGCTGCGAAGGCAACGGCCGGGCTGTTTGGCGTCCCTTTGTTACGTCTCGATTTCAGTGCGATTTACGACAAGTACCATGGCGAAACGGAGCGTAAGCTGCGCGAGTCACTGAATACGGCCGACGTCATGTCGCCCTGCGTATTGTGGATCGACGAAATTGAAAAAGGCATCGCAGGACGCGGCGGCGAGACGGGCACCACTCAGCGTGTTCTGGGATCGTTCCTGACGTGGATGGCCGAACGCAACAGTCATGTGTTCCTGGTCGCAACAGCCAACGATATCAGCGCCCTGCCCCCGGAACTGATTCGCAAAGGACGATTTGACGAAATATTCTTCGCCGACCTGCCGAATGCCGCGACGCGTGCGACAATTTTCTCGATTCACCTGAACAACCGCCAGCAACCGCTTGTCGACTTTGATATCGCGCAGTTGGCGAAGGTGACTGCCGGCTTCTCCGGCGCAGAAATTGAGCAAGCCATTGTTTCAGCCCTGTATGCGGCCTATGCCAAACGGCAAGACCTGGCAACAGCGCATCTACTTGACGAGATTCAACGAACGCGACCATTGTCGGTCGTGATGCGGGAACAGATCGCCGCCATGCGCGACTGGGCCAAAGGTCGCACCGTGCCCTGCGACTAGCGAAACTCAACGTGATTTAATTGATCTGTGAGCACAATCACGGACTAACTTGCGAGACTGAGATACAAGAGGTGTCATTGACAGGGATTGAGTCAACTTAATGCCGGGTAATGCCGCAGGAAAAGCGACGCCAGGTTCTGAAATTGCTGAGGACGGCCGCTCACTAGCGTTATTCTTGCGTCGAAAAGTCTGGCTACCCAGACTGCTGTACGCGGCCCTGCCCTATTTCTACGTGCTGTCTGGTTTGACGGCTCTTCTCGCCACCTTCTACATTGCTGAGTGGTTCTGGGTTCTTCCCCATTACGTCTTGTTCTCAATCTTCTGTATTCATATCGGTATCTTGGTGTATCGCAGGCGCCACCGGAAAACTGCAGCAATGCCGGTCGACCATGAGTCTGCCATCCCGCCTAACACCCCTTGACGCGTGGCCAGCCTTGCGCAACGATGGCCGCTTCGCGACTGAGAAAACGGCATTTCGTCCATGCACATCACCGAATCGGTTCGGTCACTGTCGATCCGCAAGGAAGCACTTCTCTTACTCATTCTGTTCGTGGGCGGAATCGTACTCATGCCCGCTGTCATTTACTTGATCGGGCAGATGATCTTCGGTAGCTACGGTGGCGACGGATTCGGCGGTTTTTTCGGCGCGATCGGCGCGAAACTTCTATCCGCCGATGGCGTCGCCTGGCTGCTGGTAGCGTCTCCCTACCTGATCGTGCAGTGCCTTCGCATCACGGCGTACGCATGGCGCAGGAGCAGCAAAACAGGCTAGGGCTGCCGCTCGCCGCGCCACCGCGACCGTAAATGTGAGCCCGATCACATTTTTGACAACATTCAGCCCCGGACCCCCCGCCGAAGGTAGTAAATGTCTGATTTATGAGGCATTCTCAAGGGTGTGATAATTTTGGATACGGGTCTGTGAGGACTCAGCGCTCAGGATAGACAACAGATGATGGAAGGTCTCAAAAGCTGGTTCAAAGGTCGGTTTTCCGTAGCGGAACCGCCGCCGAGTGCGGGCGCCACCGGCACCTACCGCCAGCGTCTTGCTGCGGCGGAAAAATCTGTCGACTATCCAACTAAGGATCCTGACGTAGAAGTTGACTCGCCGCACGGTCATATTGAAAGCCTGGGTCCGGGCAAGAACGTCCTCGTTCGCAGCCCCTACGTTCGCGAAGACCTGGGCACGCATGAATCCCTGAAGATTGTCGATCAGTCTCTGGTCGACGAGGACCACGAGGCTGGCATTGACCCATACAATACCGGCAAATTCGACAAGTCGCGCAAATGGGATCAACGGTTCCGCAAGTAACGTCGAACGACCCCCTGACAGCATGATAACCTTCGCTTTTACCGGGTCAGGGAGTTCCTCGCGTGTCATTGCGCATTTCATTTGAACTAGACGAAAACGATCTCAAGCATTTCCAGCTGATCATGAACGAGGCTCGTAAGGCCTCCAAACGGCTTGCGCCAGAAGATATTGTTGCGGCGGCCGAAGGACTGCTTACGGATGTGGCCGCAACCAAGGCGCCGGGCTTTATTGTTGATCGACTCAACAAGCTCAAGTTGATGATAGACATGCTGTCAGATCTCGACTGGCGCCTGCCGCATCAGGAAGCAGGCCGCGTCCTGAACGCGCTGGCTTATTTTGCAGAACCTGAAGACCTGATTCCCGACAATATCCCGGGTCTCGGGTTTCTCGACGATGCCATCATGATTGAACTGGTTGTGCGGGAGTTGAAGCACGAGATCGAGGCTTACCAGGACTTTCGCGACTATCGCGAACGCCTGCAGCAGCAGCAAGGCCCCAAGACCAAGGCAAGTCGCAGCGGATGGTTGGACGAACGCCGCAAATCCCTGCAGTCGCGCATGCGGCGGCGGCGCAAAGATCGCCCCGGGTTGTTGCGCTAAAACGCTGTCCGCCCGGATCTCAGGGCCAGTAATACGCCCCGGTCACCAGCAGTCCCAACCACATCGCTGCCTGCGCCCAGAACCGCAATCGATGTTTCTTGATCAGGCTATAGAAACTTGCCGCCGAAACAGCGGTCATAAAGACGAACAGCACAAAGCTGCTCAGCAAGGGTTCGAACTCACGCTGCAGGCGCGGATATTCGTCGCCCAGGACCAGCACGACGACGAGGACGGCAGCCAGGCTGAGCGCAATGGAAAAGCAGGATCCCATGATAATCAAGGTGACTGCAGTTAGAGGACGCATTAATTTATTTCCAATCCGGTATATATTCGTGCCGGAGTATCGAGAATTTGATGATTGTGCCCTTGATCCAAGGGCGCCGGGCATCTAGCCTAGCCTGAATAGTGGCTCAGCAAAACAGCCGCTCGTTAAACTGGAGAGTATTTTGAGAATAAACCGGGATTCGCGCCTGCAATGGCTGACACTCGTCACAATCGGCCTGTTGACCGCTCAGGCGACTGCTACGACACCCGCGATGGAGCAGGAAAGCGCACTCTTCCCGGAAGAGCGGCACGAGAATATTGGTGAACTCGTCACGCAGTTCATCCAGAAATCCCACTACATGCACGTTGCTGTCGACGATGAACTATCGTCGCGAGTTATGGACACGTACATCGAGTCGTTGGATCGAAATCGCATGTATCTGCTTGCCAGCGATATCGAGTTTTTTGAAACCTACCGCCACGATCTCGATGATATCGTCAAGAGCAAGCCGCTGGATCCGGTTTTCGATATGTTTGAGGTCTACCAGACGCGCGTGCGGGAGCGTTTGACATTTGCACTGGCGCAGCTGGAAGTAGAGCCGGACTACAACACGGAAATCGAATATGAGTTCGATCGTTCAGAATCTCCATGGGCCACGAGCACTGCCGAGTTGGACCAGATCTGGCGCGAAAGAGTCATCAATGACGCGCTGAGCCTCGCTCTCGAAGAGGAACCCTGGGAAAAAATTCAGGAAGTTCTGACCTCACGTTACACAGGCTTCATCAAACGACTCGACCAGGTTAAGAACGACGACGTATTCGAACGTTTCATGAACGCGTTTTCGCATACGCTGGATCCGCACTCAAGTTACCTGTCACCGCGCAATTCCGAGGAATACCGCATCCAGATGAGCCTGTCTTATTTTGGCATTGGTGCATCGCTGCAAACGGAGGATGACTTCGTCAAGATCGTGGGCATTATTCCGGGCGGTCCCGCTGCCATTGATGGCGCACTGCAGCCGAACGATCGTATTACTGGCGTTGCGCAGGGACCCGAGGGCGACATGCAGGATGTCATTGGCTGGCGCCTGGATGATGTCGTCGACCTGATTCGTGGTCCGGCCGAGTCCATCGTTCGCCTTGAGATCATTCCGGCCAACGCCCCGCCGGGCAGCCCGAAGAAAATCATTGATCTAACACGCGATCAGGTGAAGCTCGAGGAGCAGGCTGCTAAAAGCGAGATAATCAAAATTCAACGTGACGGTCGTGAATGGTCGATAGGCATCATCGACGTACCGAGCTTCTATCGCGATTATCGCGCGCTGAGCAATGGCGACAAGAATTACACGAGTACGACCAAGGACGTGAAGCGGCTGATCGCTGAACTCGAGGAACAGGGAATCGACGGCCTGGTCATGGATCTGCGTGGCAATGGTGGCGGTCATCTTACTGAAGCAACGGCACTCTCCGGTCTGTTCATCGACAACGGCCCGGTTGTCCAGCTGAGAAACTCGAACGGACGAATCAGTCGCCTGGATGATCCTGATCCTGTTGCCCGCGTGGCTTACAACGGTCCGCTCGCCGTGCTTGTTGACCGCTTCAGCGCCTCGGCGTCTGAGATCTTTGCTGCGGCCATCCAGGACTACGAACGGGGTGTCATCGTTGGTCAGCAGACATTTGGCAAAGGCACTGTGCAAAATCTGTATTCGCTCGACCAATACCTGAGATCCAAGGATGACCACGGATTCGGCCAACTGACCCTCACGATAGGCAAATACTATCGAGTGACGGGCGAGAGCACGCAGCATCGCGGCGTTGACCCGGATATCAAATTACCATCTGGCATCGATGCACATCTTGTTGGGGAAAGCGTGCGCGATAGCGCTCTGCCCTGGGACACAGTGCAGACCACGCGCTTTCGGAAGGGCAAACCGTTGGACAGTACGATTGAGTTGCTGTCAATGAACCACATTGAGCGCAGCAAGGTCGACCCCAACTATCAATACCAAATGGACATGATCCGAGCCGCAGAAGAGGCGCGCTCGCACAAGACTATTACTCTGAACATCGACAAACGGCGCAGCGAGCGCAAGCTGAACCTCGAGAAGCAACTGCAGCGCGAAAATGCGCGCCGCGTCGCCCTCAACCTGGCACCAATTGATAGCCTTGACGACATCGATGGCGAGGAGCAGCCGGATGTGCTGCTGGATCAGGCGGCCGGTATCGTGACCGATCTCGCCACTATGAGGGAAATCAAGACCAGGCCTGCCCAAGCAGCGCGCGTAACGCCTTGATTCGCCGCCTTGCGAGGCAACTTTGCGGTGTTATACTCAAGCTCTTGAATTAATTGTATTTAAGAGCCACGGGAGACGCTATGACCGCAGGGCAACGAAAACCGCGCAAGGGAATTATTGCCGCAGCGTCGTCGATCCTCCTGTTTGCCCTGTGCTTCGCCGGCACGGTGACTGCTGCACCTAACTCGACAACAGCAGAAACCAACGGTCTCAGTACTGACGATCTCACTGCCGATGCGCTTCTCACTCCCACGGCCAAGGCCGCCATGCATGCGGCGTTCGAAAAACAACCGCCTTCAACAGACGGCGACACGCTCCCCGCTGCGCAAACAGTTGTTAAACAAGCGGCTCAGGAGGAGCGCAGGCTGCCTGAGGTAAGCGCACGAATTCCGGGTATTTCTGACAACGGGCTCGCACGCTTCAAGCGGCAGATGTACCGTAGAGATATCTAACGCCTGACTAACGACTCAGGATTTTGGCAATACCGAAGTAATTATCGCCCAGGATATCGACGGGCGTTTCAGACACTGCGCCTGCAGCATCGATTGCGAAAACCCTGGCAACCGAGGCCGGCACCGGAACAGCGTCGTCAGCATGCCGATACTCGGCACACTGGCTGATCAGCTTTAAGCGTTTTTTCAGAGTGTCGGCATTCGTGGTTGCAAGACGATCATCGCATCTGCGCAGCTCAAGAGACGCGAGGATTTGCCCGCATTCTGCGTTGCTGCCGTACTTTGCAGTACCGACACGTCTTTCCGTCGCTTGCTTCGCCAGGCACAGCAAATTGTCGTCATCGAATTGCAGATACAGTTGTTGTGCGAAGGCGAGGATTTTGGTGTTTATCGCCCGCTTCGTCGCAATGTCGAGACCACGCTGCGAGGGCGGCTCCATATTTTCTACAGAATTCAGCTCCTGAAGCATCTCGTCTTCCTGTACCTGTCCGGCGTCGATTCGAGCACTGATCTTCTCGATCTCACGGGCTACGGTACGACCTCGAAACCACTTCAATACAGTGCTCATGCTCAGCAATCGATGCCGCTCCGACTCGAGTTGATCCTCAAGCAGCTGCATCGTCATGCGATGCTCACCGACATTGCGCTCGACAGCCGCCACTTTTTCGCGCCGATGCCGGCCCCACACTGCCAGCACCTCGGAGTGGCGTTGTTTTTCCTGCTGCTGTTTTAACTGCTCCGCAAAGCGCTCGAGTTTTTCGGTACAAACTTTCGCAAGGTTCCGCAATTGATAAAACACCGCGACGTTCAGCACCCAGTTTGGGTCAAGTAAGAGGTTTTCGAGGTGATCGAGCTGCTGCTCAACTCTTGCGGTAGCGCCTATATGCTGTTTAACGCGGTCCTGCAGCTGGTACTTCTCGTCTCGCAGGGCAGCGAATTCTTTTTTCAGTTCGGCACGATTACGAAATAAATCGGCGAGCTTGTCCTGCTCACGCATGCCCCTCGCATCGTTTCGGAAAATTGTGGTCAAGCTCGCCAAATCACGACCCTCTTTACATAACGCAACGCAGGAACCGGAATGATGGTTCACGCCTCTCGTCATAATGGCCCGAAATCGCGCAATTGACCCGGACTGAGTCTACAGTTTGTGCAGATTTGTGCGGCGCCGGCCTACCGATCGAGAATCAGGTGGCCCTGGTCAGAAAGATATTCCAACCACTTGTTCAGCACGATATTGCGTCGCCAGCGCAGGTCCAGCTCACGCTTATGCTCATCGAGGAATTTTCGCAGCACCATATGGCGTTGCCGATTGCCAACCATCATGGCTTCGGCGAGACGACCGTCGAGATACGCACGAACGGTGATATCCGGATCGAGTATTAGCCCCTCGTCAGTCTTCAAGTGGTACGTAAGTGACAACGTTACCGTGTATCGACAGCGCTCGAGCACCTCAAGATACAGATCACAATCGCCGGCAACTCGCGACCTGAAGCAGCCGTCGAGCTGCTCGAGTTCCGGCAACAATCGAAGTAACCGCAGATAGTTACTTTCATACAGCGCCATCAAGCCAACGAAACTGCGCGGCTTAACGATTGTCTGTGGCACTAATAGTGAATCAAGCATCATGTATTCAATATAGCATGCAGTTGAACATCATTATCAGACGTGTACTCGGCGCTCTACACCGGTACTATCAAGAATTCGGCTGGAAATTTCTTCAATCGAGAACTTCGTCGTATCGACGTGCGGTATGCCATAACGGCGAAAGATCTGTTCCGCCTGGCGCAGTTCAAAACTGACTTGTTGCGCCGACGAATAATTTCCCATCGGCCGGCGCTCTTTGCGGATTTGTTGCAGCCGCTGCGATTCGATTGTCAGGCCGAACAGTTTATGTTGTTGCTTGACCAAAAACTCCGGCAAAGAGCCATTTTCCAACTCCTCATCCGTCAACGGGTAATTGGCTGCGTACACCCCATATTGCAGCGCGAGGTACAGGCATGTTGGCGTTTTTCCCGAGCGCGAAACACCAACCAGGATAACGTCGGCGGCATCGTAGTCACGACTGATCCCACCGTCGTCGTTCGCCAATGCAAAATTGGTGGCCTCTATGCGCCTCATATACGTATCAATATCACTCATGCCATGAGCACCACCCGAGGTATAAGTCGGTGCTTCGTCTAATTCGTGCGACAGCCGGTCGAGAAAGGCGTCGAAAATATCCAGGTGAATGCCCTCCGCCTCTTTGACGATTTCCCGCAAATCGGGATGCACAAGCGTTGAAAAGACAACTGGCTTCAGCGGACTGCGCTGCCCCGCCGCGTTGATCGTCCTGACCGCTTCCCTCGCCTTGTCATCGCTATCTATAAATGGCAAAGTCACTTGCCGAAAATCCTGACCGGCAAATTGCGTAATCAAGCTATGACCGAGCGCCTCAGCAGTGACGCCGGTCTGATCCGAGAGAAAAAATACTGCGCGTTCGGCCATTGGTAGGATTCTCCATGTCCTGCCCGGGAACACAAGGGAGCACGTCTTGGAAAAATATGTCATCAAGCTCAACGAGCTTGGCATGGACGACGTCGAAATCGTCGGCGGCAAGAACGCATCACTTGGCGAGATGATCAGTAACCTCAGTAATCTCGGCGTCTCGGTCCCAGGCGGTTTTGCGACCACCGCGGCAGCTTATCGTGACTTTCTGGGGCACTCGGGCCTCGATAAAAGAATTGCAGGCGTGCTGGACAACCTTGATGTCGATGACATCGATGCGCTGACAACCGCCGGGGGATCGATTCGCGACTGGATCATGGAGACGCCACTGCCGGCGCGCCTGATGGACGAAATGCGGGCGGCCTGGGATGAAATGAGTGGCGGCCGCGATATCGTTGTAGCCGTGAGATCTTCGGCAACCGCGGAGGACTTGCCAGACGCCTCGTTCGCAGGGCAGCAGGAAACATTCCTGAATATTCGCGGCTTCGATCACGTCATTGACGCTATGCACCAGGTGTTTGCATCGCTCTTCAACGACCGTGCGATCGCGTACCGTGTGCACCAGGGCTTCGATCATAGCCAGGTGGCATTATCTGCCGGTATCCAGACGATGGTCAGGAGCGATGTCGGCGCGTCGGGCGTGTTGTTCACCCTCGACACCGAATCGGGATTTCGCGACGCAGTGTTCATCACAGCATCCTATGGATTGGGTGAGACTATTGTGCAGGGCGCCGTCAACCCCGACGAATTCTATGTTTACAAGCCCGCCCTGCTGGCGGGCAAGCACCCCATTCTGCGCAAGAATCTCGGCAGCAAAGCTATCAAGATGGTGTACAGCGAAAACCCGAAACCGGGTAAGACAGTAGACACCGTTGATGTCGAACCCGCCGACAGCCATCGATTCTCGATCAGCGACGCGGATATCGTCGCACTGGCAAAGATGGCGGTCACGATCGAAGATCATTACGAGCGTCCCATGGACATCGAGTGGGGCAAGGACGGCAACGATGGCAAGCTCTACATACTGCAGGCGCGGCCTGAGACGGTACAAAGCCGCAGTGGCCGCAGTATTCAGCGCTACACGCTGAAAGGTCGCTCCAACGTCATCATTGTTGGGCGCAGCATCGGTCAGAAGATTGGCGCAGGAACCGCGCGGGTCATTACTTCGGTAGCCGAAATGGATCGCGTCCAGCCGGGCGACGTACTCGTTTCCGACATGACGGACCCGGACTGGGAGCCGGTGATGAAACGCGCCGCCGCCATCGTCACCAATCGTGGCGGTCGTACCTGTCATGCGGCTATCATCGCACGCGAACTGGGTATCCCCGCCGTTGTCGGCTGCGGTGATGCCACGGAAATCATCAAGGACGGCGATCCGGTCACGGTGAGCTGTGCGGAAGGCGACGAAGGCTTCGTCTACGAGGGTAATCTCGAATTCGAAGAGACGCGGATCGAGCTCGATGCGTTGCCGGAGATTCCGGTCAAGATCATGATGAACGTCGGCAATCCGGACCGGGCGTTTGACTTCGCCACGATACCGAATCACGGGGTCGGACTCGCGCGGCTGGAGTTCATTATCAACCGTATGATCGGCGTACATCCGCAGGCACTGCTTGAATACGACCAGCTTGACGAGGATACGCGTGCCGCCGTCGATGCGCAGATGGCAGGCTACCCGAATCCTGTCGATTTCTACGTCGACAAACTGGCCGAGGGCGTTGCCACGATTGCAGCCGCTTTTGCGCCGGCGCCGGTTATCGTGCGGCTTTCGGATTTCAAGTCGAATGAATACGCGAACCTCATAGGCGGCAGCAAGTACGAACCGGACGAAGAGAACCCCATGCTGGGTTTTCGCGGGGCGGCTCGCTATGTCTCCGCTAGCTTCAAGCCATGTTTCGAACTCGAATGCCGCGCCATCAAGCGCGTGCGTAACGATATGGGCCTGACGAATGTTCAGGTAATGATCCCGTTCGTGCGCACGGTCAAACAGGCTGGCGACGTCATCAAGCTGATGGCTGACAACGATCTCGAACGCGGCAGGGACGGTCTCAAGATAATCATGATGTCGGAGCTGCCGACCAATGCCCTCCTCGCGGATCAGTACCTCGAGTACTTCGATGGCATGTCGATCGGCTCGAATGATATGACACAGCTGACGTTGGGTCTCGACCGCGATTCCGCACTGGTCGCGGATGATTTCGACGAACGCGACGATGCTGTGAAAGCACTGCTCGAGATGACAATTGCCGCCTGTAAGGCACAAGGCAAGTACGTCGGAATTTGCGGGCAAGGGCCATCCGATCATCCCGACCTCGCACGCTGGCTGCTCGATCAGGGCATCGAGAGCATGTCGCTGAATCCGGATACGGTCATAGAGACCTGGATGTTTCTGGCCGGCGAAGCAGTCTGATCAGAAGCGGTCGTAGCGTGACCGGCGCTGCCAGCGAATGCGCGGCAGCCAGATCCCCAGAATGATACCAACGACCAGGACGACTGCACCGGTCATGAACCAGTAGCGCGTGGTCTGGCCGGCCAACTGCCGGTTTTCCTGCTCCAGCGTATCTCCATGAATTTGCGCCGCCGACAGTTGCTCCATCAGTGACTCGTTCTGATCACTGATCGCCAGCACATTGGCCGCCGTACGTCTGATCTCGCCGAGTTCCTGCTCCAGCGCTGCTTTCTCACTCTCCAGTGTTGCGATACGTGCAGTCGCGGCCTCGTACTGGTCCTTGATGCCGGTGAGCTGCGACCCCAGCGACGTGCCGCGAGAATTTGCGTCGGTCAGCTGGCTGCTGAGCCGCTCCAGCTGCTCGCGGGCGCTCCGCTCGCTCATCAGGTAGCGGCTGACGACCCATCCCTCAGTGCCGCCGGCTGTGCGCACCAGTGAATAGCCCGTTTCGTCATCTCGTTCGACCACCTCGAGCTGCGTACCACTCTTGACCATGAGCTGGATCGCATTACTGGTGCTCGGGCCGGATCGGAGCATGATTTCAAAC
>JBATID010000112.1:0-2803 GCA_049667545.1 Woeseiaceae bacterium | reverse complement strand
CTTTACGAGTTTTCGCGCACGTTGACTACGCCCATCTACGCGCCGGGATCATCACGACCAACGCTGTCGCGGCGGTCATCGAGCACCTGGAACTCGCCCTCGATGACACCACCATTACTGCCGTCTTGACGACGGCGTTGCTGACTGCCTTGATGACTGCCCTGATTTTTGGGCGCCTGGCGACGGAGTTTTCGGTTGAACCACCATAAGCGCAGCCCGACGACGCCCGCGAGCACCACCAAAATGCTGCCAAGCACGACGAACGCCACGAATCCGAGCACGACAGACACGCCAATGACGAGCGCGCCTACAACGATAACGAACAGGTTCGCAATCGGATTGCCCGCCGGAAGGCCGCGATTTAATGTCGAATTTTTCAAATCAGCTCCTGCAATTCGGCCTAGTCGCCGATTTTCCGCGAGTAAAATCCCTCGAACCACGGCACCCAGGTTGCGCCATCGTCCGATGATTGTTCAAAAAACTGGCGCACGCGACCATCCGGCAGCGGTGTCCAGAGGCCACGAAATGCCGCCGTTGTACCCTGCGCCACATAATGAATAGTGCCTGTCAGCCGCATTCCAGCGTCCGTCATACCACCACGAATATTGATCTGGCTGCCGCCGGCCGCATTCCAGATTTGAACCCATTCGCCGCTGATCTTGTCGAGATAATTGATGCTCATGCCACCGCCGCCGCCCGCGCTGGTCCAGTGCTCAACCAGCACACAGCCGCGCTGCGCGCGCTCGATCACATTGCTGCCCACAAATTGACCACTGGCAACGTGGACATCCCAGGCGCCAACCCAGAAATCAAACTCCGCAAAGCGCGCATCCTGCTCACACGGAAAGGTCCGTGCGGCAGTCTCTTCCTCAGCCTGCGCCGGCATCGTGAATATCGTCAATAAAATACTTATAATCAGCAGGTTATTGGCTATTCTTAAACTTTTCATTAACTCGGTTCCACGCCCGGACACAGTGTCAGACAAAGTTGCTCACGCACCGTTCGATGCCACTGCGGACCTTCAGCAATAAACTATGCGGCCGCAGCCGCCGTATTTCAACGACGCCGGTCCAGACAGGTTGAATCCTTGCGGCGCTGCCCGCACAATTCGCGGTCGTTTGACCGAACCCCTTTGGAGAGGTGGCAGAGTGGTCGAATGCACTGGTCTTGAAAACCAGCAAGGGTTTGTAGCCCTTCGTGGGTTCGAATCCCACCCTCTCCGCCAGAATTCAAAAATGGGGCCCTTGCGGCCCTATTTTTTATTTCTTGCCGAGTGTGAAAGTCAATCAGAGAGCGAAATTTCTCGCCGATACATTTTGCAACAATCGGTTACAGAACCGCCACCTAATCCTCCGCGCAAACGGGCACCCTTTGGCCCGTACCATTTCCTTCATCAAATGCGGAGACCTACAGTGAAAAATCGGAAATACTTATTGACCGCTGCTTGCGCAGCGATCTTCCTCGCCGGCTGCGACGGAGACGACGGCACCAACGGCCTTGCTGGCGCGGACGGTGCTGACGGCGCTGACGGTGCTGACGGGTTTAACTCTCTCGTCGCTGTTACCGATCTGGCCGTTGGCGACGCGGTTTGCCTCGGTGGAGGAGTCGCAGTTGAAAGTGGACTCGACACCAACCGAAATAACGTCCTCGATGCTGACGAAGTTCAGGCAATCGAATATCTCGAGTGTGCAGTTACGCCAACGTTGCGCGCTTTGCACGCATCCTCTGACGCTCCAATCGTTAACGTATGGATTGATGAAGCACCTGCTTTACCGAACGTGGATTTCAACCAGGGTTCAGGGCTTGTTGCTGTTGGTAAGGCGGAAAACGTCACTGAAGACGGTGCTGATGTAAACGTGCAGGTAGAGGCAATCCTCCCGGGTGACGACGCAGTTGTTCTCGACGCAACCCTGCCCCTGGCGTTCGGCTCCGAGACCACCGTTATCGCATCCGGATTGATCGAAGATGATTCTTTCGGGCCGATCATCATAACGACCGAAGCCGGCGAGCCCATCGCTGACGGTAGCTTTCGCGCCCAGGTCGTGCACGCTGCACCCAATGCGCCCGCTGTTGACGTCTACGTAACGACCCTTGACGGGGACCTCGTGAATCCGGTTAACGGTGGCTCGCCACTGGCCTTTGGTTCATTTACCGGCCGCCTTGAGGTGCCTGCAGGGCCTTACCAGATTCGCGTGGCAGTGCCTGGAGACGCGCCGACTGTCGTTTACGATTCTGGCGAAGTCACGCTTCCCGCTGGCGCAGACCTGATGATCGTCGCGACCGACAATGTTTTCCTCGGAGAGTCTGCCGTGCAGTTGATGGTGCTCGACGGCACCGCTGCGACACCGCTTTACGATGCAGACACGGCTGCAGCAGCGATCGCTGTTCACCTGTCGCCTCCCGGCACTCCGGCGGTGGATATTCTCGCTGACGTTGGGTCAACGGCAGAAATAGAGGCCATCAAGTTGGTCGATAATCTCTCTTACACCGAGGTTTGCGTCATCGATCCGGTTGGCGCTCCCGAGAATTACACGCTGAATGTTGTTGCCACCGGTGACACGACGAGCGTGCTGCCGATCGCTTACGAGGCAAAAGTCAACGAAGCTACTACGGTGATCGTATCCGGTAAGATCGAGGATTCATCTTTGCAGGCGATTCCTCTGGGCATCGACGGCCGCAGCGTGTGGACAGAGACCAAACTGCGCATTACGCACGGTTCCCCGTCCACGCCGAACGTCGACATCTACCTGTTACCTGACGGCTCACTGCCAGGTGACGAAGGTGTTACTCCGGCCTTCGCAGA
>JBATID010000111.1:0-16938 GCA_049667545.1 Woeseiaceae bacterium | reverse complement strand
CATGGGTAATGGCACGATCATTACCGCGGGCGAAGTGCAACGCATGACGGCGGGTACCGGCGTGGCGCACAGTGAGTTCAATCCGTCGAATGACTCGGAACTGCACCTGCTGCAGATCTGGATTTTTCCGGAGAAGAACGGGCTGCAACCGGGTTACGAGCAGATTCACTTTCCGCGTGAAAACAAGCTGAACCGGCTCTGCCTGGTCGGCTCGCGCGATGGCCGTGAATCATCGATCACGATTCACCAGGATATCGACCTGTACGCCAGCGTGCTCGAGGAAAACCAGTCGGTCACGCACGACGTCCGCACCGGGCGCAAGATCTTCGTGCAGGTCATCAAGGGTGACGTCGATGTCAACGGGAAGCGCCTTGCAGCCGGTGATGGCGCAAAGATCGCGGACGTTACGGCAGTCTCGATTGCTGCGCTTAGCGAGGCGGAGTTCCTCGTATTCGATATGGGCTGAAGTCTGCGGGAGACTTCCACACGCACGCGGCGCTAGAATGCCGGCATGAAGATCACGAATATTTTGCCGGGCCTTTTTTTGCTGGCCGCGTGCGGTGGGGGCTCCGGCACTGCACCCACAAGCCCGTTACCCTCCGATCCGACCGCCAACTCGATCGCCGAGGTGCAAGGTTACGGCTCGGCAAGTCCGTTGACTGGCCAGGTTGTCTCGGTCTCGGGAGTCGTCACGGGCGACTTCCAGGAAAAGGACGCTGATAACGCCAGCAACCTGGGCGGATTCTTCCTGCAGCAGGACCCGCCTGACGGCGATGCGGACACTTCGGATGGCCTGTTTGTTTTCGACGGTGTGAATCCCGGCGTGGACGTAAACGTCGGTGACCGCGTCACCGTTCGCGGCACGGTGCAGGAGTACTTCGGCGAGACACAAATCAGTGACCCCGACGTCAGCATCACGGGCAGCGGCGTCATTCAGCCCGTCGACATCAACTTGCCGGTTGCGGCGACCCTCTCGAACGATGACGGCGACTTGCTGGCGGACCTCGAGCGATTCGAGGGCATGCTGGTGCGCTTCCCGCAGACGCTGACGATCACCGATCTCTACAACCTCGAACGCTTCGGCGCGGTGACCCTCGCGGCAGGCGGGCGCCTGTACCAGTTCACTAACGGCAACCTGCCGGACGCGACTGCCTACGCTGACCACAAGTCGCTCAACGCACGGCGCACGATAGAACTCGATGACGGGTTGCGCTCAGGCAACCCGGCAACCGCCCGATACCTGACAGCAGGCACATCGGTGGATTATTCGATCCGCACCGGCGACGCCATCGCGGGGGTAACCGGCAACCTGCGCTACTCGCGCGGCAGCGGCGGCGATGGCGACGCAACCTGGCGACTCATGCCGACAATCGCTCCGCAATTCGAATCGCTGAATCCGCGACCCGGTCCGCCGGACATCGGCGGCAGCGTGCGGGTGGCAAGCTTCAATGTCCTCAATTTTTTCTCAACCGTGGACAATGGTGCGAGCGTTTGCGGACCGCGTGGTGATGAGAACTGCCGCGGGGCCGACAGCATTAAAGAGCAACAAAGGCAGCTGGCCAAAACTGTGTCAGCACTGGCATTACTGGATGCGGACATCGTCGGCCTGATGGAGCTGGAGAATAACGCCAGCCAATCACTGCAGATGCTGGTCGATGCTCTCAATGACCGGGTGGGCGCCGGTCAATACGGCTATGTCGACACCGGCACGATCCTGGCTGACGCGATCAAGACCGGCTTCATCTACAAGAAGACGCGCGTCGCAACGCAGGGCGTGCATGCGTTGCTCGATAGCAGCGTAGACCCGCGTTTTAACGATGCACGTAACCGTCCGGCGCTGGCGCAGACGTTTCGACTGACTGCAAACGACGCGCTGCTAACGGTTATCGTCAATCACCTGAAATCCAAGGGTTCGTCTTGCGAGACTGACGGCGACCCAAACACCGGGGACGGCCAGGGCAACTGTAACCAGGCGCGCAGCGATGCGGCCGCAGCAATCGCTGACTGGGTGGTTACTGACCCGACGGGCAGCGGCGACACTGACTTTCTGATAATCGGTGACCTGAACGCGTACATGAAAGAGGACCCTCTAAGCGCGCTCAAGGCTGCCGGTCTGACCAACCTCATTGAAGACCAGGAGAATCCCTACTCATTCGTTTTCGACAAGCAGGCGGGCGCGCTGGACCACGCACTCGCTACCGCGAGCCTTGTGCCGCAGGTGGTTGACGCGATCGAGTGGCACATCAATGCGGACGAGCCGCGGTTACTGGACTACAACCTCGAGCACGGCCGCGATGCGACGCTATTCGACGTCACAACTCCATACCGGGCCTCGGATCACGACCCGGTCGTTATCGGGCTCGACCTCACCGGTAATGGGCGTTAATGGGGACAGACCCCATTAATGCGCGACGATAATCACAAAATCGCGTATTTTCCAATATTGATCGTAGTTCTTGTATTTCGGAGCCTATTGATGAAACGCATTCTTATCCTCGCTCTACTTTTTTCCTGCACGGCAAGCGCGGCAGCAGCGCCCGGCACTATGCGCGTCGACTTCTTCCACAGCGGCAACCACATGACCGAGCTGTTCAGCCTCGACCAGGTTGTCATTGAACCGCTGCCATGGCCCGGCAATATCGATCAGCCGATTGACCGCACATTGCGCGGCAAATACCTGTTCCAGATCATTAGTAATGGCGAGACAACGTGGTCGAGAAGCTTCAGCAGTATTTACGGCGAATGGGAAACCACTGCGGAAGCGCGGACAATCAGTCGCTCGTTTCACGAGTCGGTACGGTTTCCTGTGCAAGATGACGTCTTCGAGCTGGTTCTAAAAAAGCGCTACGCGGACAATCAGTTTGGGGAGATCTGGCGAATTACGCTCGACCCTGGCGATGTGCTCGTGCATCGTGAGGCAGCGCGGTATACCAATCAGGTCATCGCAATTCATGAAAGCGGCGATCCGGCCAACAAGGTCGATTTGTTGCTGATGGGTGACGGCTACACAGCGGCCGAGCATGACGCGTTTATCACCACAGCCAGGGAAGCCACCGAGATTCTTCTTAATACGTCGCCGTTCAAGGAAAGGCGCGACGACTTCAACGTGTGGGCAGTGGCGCCGGCAGCCGCACAGTCGGGCATATCGCGGCCGTCGACAGGCATTCATCGCGACTCACCTATAGGTAGTACGTACGATTCGTTCCGTTCAGAACGCTACATTCTGACATTCGATAACAAAGCGATGCGCCGCATAGCGTCATCAGCACCCTATGACTTCATTGAGATTCTGACAAACACCGAGACCTACGGCGGCGGCGGCATTTATGGCCTGTTCAGTACAGCCGCCGCCAACAGTGAGTGGTTGCCCTACCTGTTTGTACATGAATTTGGCCACCACTTCGCCGGACTCGCCGACGAGTACTACACGAGCTCGGTCGCTTACGAATTTCCCGAAATTATTGCAGAGCCCTATGAGCCCAACGTTACGGCCCTGCTCGATCCCGACAACCTGAAGTGGCAACACCTGGTGACGCCGAACACACCGATTCCGACGGCGTGGCCGAAAGACCAGTACGACGAGCACTCGAACGCTTACCAGGAAAAGCGCCGCAAGATGCGGGAAGCTAACGTCAGCGAAGACGAAATGAACGAGCTATTTCGCTACACGAAAAACTACGTCGATAACCTGTTCTCTAAATCCGGCAAAGCTGGAATTGTCGGTGCATTCGAAGGCGGCAATTACCAGTCAGAGGGCATGTACCGCCCGGCTCAGGACTGCCTGATGTTCACGCGCTCCGCGGCGTTTTGCGCCGTGTGTGCCGAAGCGATCGGCAAGGTCATCGACGAGTACACCTTATCGGAGTGACAAAATCGGGCTCGTTTTCTCGATGACGCTGCGCTTAAATGCATGAGGCGGAGGGGGGAAAACGGCCCTTACCCGCTGGTGGACAACTCGCAATGATAAGCTTGCTGTCCAAACCGATTCGCCACACGCTCGAGAAGCGCTTGAAAGCAATCACCTACTCAAACTATGGACCACCCGAAGTTCTTCAACTCAAAGAGGTGGATAAGCCCGTACCGAAAGATGATGAAATTCTGATTCGAGTGCGTGCAGTGGAGGCAACGAAATCCGATTGCGAGATGCGCAGCTTCAATTTTGCGGTTAAGTGGTTCTGGTTACCCTTGCGGCTCGCCCTTGGCGTGAGAAAGCCAAGGCGACAAATCCTGGGTGGATATTTCTCTGGAGAGGTTGAGACGCTCGGAAAAGACGTCACCGAGTTCTCCGAAGGCGACCGCGTTTTTGGTGCGGCGGGACTGAAATTGGGAGCCTATGGCGAGTACGTCGCATTGCCGACAAGCTACACGATCGTCGCCAAGCCCGGCAACATGAGCTTTGCAGATGCCGCGGCGGTACCGCTGGGCGGGCTCAATGCAATCCATTTTCTGCGACTCGCAAAAATCCAGGCACGAGATAAAGTACTGATCAATGGCGCTGGCGGTAGTATCGGAGCGCATGCGGTTCAGATTGCCAAGTCAATGGGCGCCGAAGTCACAGCCGTTGACAGCGCCATCAAGGAAGACCTGCTACGGAGTCTGGGTGCAGACCATTTTATTGACTATTCCAAAGAGAACTTCGCGGCAACGGGCCGTACATATGACGTCATTTTCGACATGGTTGCCGGGAACTCATATTCCGCTAGCATCAGGGCGCTCAATCCCAACGGACGCTATTTGACGGCCAATCCCCGACTCTCTGTCATGCTTCGTTCAGTCTTCACCAGCCGATTTAGCAATAAGACCGCCAGGTTCGCATTTGCCGGGGAGGCCAGAGAGGACCTGCTGGCTCTCAGGCAGATGATTGAGGATGGAAAGATCAAGTCGATCGTAGACAGAGTTTACCCAATGGACCGGGCGGCCCTTGCGCATAGCCGGGTCGAAACTGAGCAACGCCTCGGGGCGGTCGTAATCGCAATTGGTGATCGCGCTGACGATTCTAGCGGCTCCAGGCGAACGGCTCAGTTCGGCCAGAGTCCGCCATCGAACAAACACTGTGTCGACCCGATCCAAACGGTTTACTGATCGCCATCAGTGAGTATGAAGGCCGCATCGATATACGGCCTCTACACAAGACATCAGGTTTTTAACGCCTGCATTATGTGACGCATGTCACAAGAATCCGCCAGCCGAACCCATCGCCCACACCTCCCGAAATGCCCCCCATTTGATGAAATAGGTCCATCAAGTAAGGCCGCTCCACTAAGGGATTTCTGCATGTTTCGAACAACAATAATCACGCTCATCGCATTGTTGAGCGCGACTGCAGCATTCGCAGCTGACGCTTCAGACACTACAGCACTGCCCGCCAGTTACATCGTTCAGGCGGATTCTGTCGTAATCGCGAAACAGGCGGTTATCGCGGTCAAGGGTGAGATTACACACGAGCTCGGAATCATCAATGCCGTGGGTGCGCTGTTGTCCGCCGAACAGTATGGCCAGCTCGCCAAAGATAGCCGCCTGAAGATTCAGCGCGATCGGTCGGCTGGCGTTGCCGCGGCAAGGTTGTTGAGCTCAGTCGATCTATCAAAAACCGCTGCAGTCGGCGACGGTCCGAGCACATTCATGTCGACGGTTGTCGGAGCTTCCGATCTGCATCGCAAAGGCATTATCGGTACCGGCGTAACTGTTGCCGTCGTGGATACGGGTTACTACGAGACTGATGATATTTCCAAAGCACCTGACGGGTCGCGCCGGATTCTCGCACAGTACGATGCGATTTCTGGCCAGATGCTCTCGAAGAGTGCCGACGGCACGACCGCGTCCGACATGAACGGTCATGGCAGCCACGTCACGAGCATCATTGTAGATTCCGAACGTGACAAAGACGGCAACTACCTTGGCGTCGCGCCGGGCGCGAACCTGGTTTCCGTCAAAGCGTTCGACAGCAACGGCAATGGTTCTTACCTCGACGTCATTCGCGGCCTGGACTGGATTCTCAAGAATCGCAGCACGTACGGGATTCGTGTTGTGAACATGTCATTCAGCGCTGAGCCACAGTCTCACTACTGGGATGATCCGATCAATCAAGCCGTAATGCGCTTGTGGAAAGAAGGCATCGTGATTGTTGCGTCCGCCGGTAACAAGGGGCCGGAGGCCAGGACGATTGGTGTTCCGGGTAATGTCCCTTACGTCATTACGGTTGGTTCGATGAATGACAATGGCACCCCCCTATACGGCAAGGACGATACCTTGTCTTCGTTCTCATCTGCCGGACCCACAATTGAAGGCTTCGTGAAACCGGATGTTGTCGCACCGGGTAATAGCGTTATTGGTTTGATGGATAACGGTACGCACAAGATCACGCTCGAGCGCCAGGAGTTCATGTTCTCTTACGGTGATTCCGACAAGTACTTCGCAATGTCAGGAACATCGCA
The DNA here is from genome assembly GCA_049667545.1 of Woeseiaceae bacterium. Classification (GTDB taxonomy): domain Bacteria; phylum Pseudomonadota; class Gammaproteobacteria; order Steroidobacterales; family Woeseiaceae; genus UBA1847. Next base: position 10,504 of record JBATID010000111.1, on the reverse strand, counting down.
GTCAGCCGCCGTAGTCACGGGCATCGTCGCCATGCTGCTGCAATACGACGGCAATCTGAGCCCGGATGAAGTCAAGTGCAAGCTGATCAGTGGCGCCATGCCCGCGGTAAACGAGAGCGGCAAGTTGGCCTACAGCGTATTTCAGCAAGGCGCCGGACTGGTAAACGCTTACAAGGCCCTTCGCAGCCCTAATAAAACCTGTGCAAACTCCGGGATGGATATCGAGGCAGATCTGGGCGGCAAAATCCACTACGGCGGTCGTGCGAACATCGATGCCGACGGCAACTACTACATCATGGGGCTGGACGGCTATTTGTGGACGGACGGTTACCTGTGGACCGACGGCTACCTGTGGACCGACGGCTACCTGTGGACCGACGGCTACCTCTGGACGGACGGCTATCTCTGGACGGACGGAAGTATCGGAACGAACGGCTACCTCTGGACGGACGGCTATCTCTGGACGGACGGTTACCTCTGGACGGACGGCTATCTGTGGACGGACGGCTACCTCTGGACGGATTCGACCAGGGACAAGGCAGGCATCAACGTCTGGGTACAGCCGGAGTAATCGAATGTTCGACCTCTTGCCGCGTCTGTTCGCCGATGGCTCATATGCAAGTTTGGCGAGACATCTGCTCAAGGTCCTTCTGTACCGGCCCTAATTGCATCATCGAGCGGCGTTCGTCGACCTTCTCCGGGTCTTCCATGGGCATGAGCACGAGCTTTCCGTCTTTACACGAAGTCCAGTCAGGCTGAGTGCCATAACGCTGCAATTCACCTGAGTTGACTGCGACGCGATCCCAGAGATAGGCGTAGTTTCTTTTCAACACGCCGCCCGTGTCCAGATACGACTCCATGCGGCTCAGTGCAAGTTTCTGCAAGTCAACGTGATCATCGCTATGCTGAACCAGTATCCACGCGTGTTGAGAGATTGGCCGAGTGAAACGATGAATATCTATCCACTCGACTTCGGAAAGTAGTTTTCGCAGATAGTTGGATGATTTCTCATCTATTGCAACCGCATCAGCGGTAGAAATACGATGGGCCCAGTGGCGAGCATCCGTCTTGCTGGGTGTCTGGGTCTGCACATATGCGGCTCGCGCCAACTGGTCTTCCATCCAGAGTCTCGTGATGTCGCTTTGAACGACGGCGATTTCTTCGTCCTTTGATTTTTTGAACCTGGCTTGTTTTCGTAGCCCCCTGGCGCTGCGTTTTCGGATGGTTGAAACGAGCTTCTCGCCCGCTGAAAAAGTTTCCTCGCAAGCGCGCTTGTCAGGTGAGCTTCTTGCAACACGCATGCCAGCATCAATCACAATTGCAGAAGGCAAGTTTTCCAGATCAACGGCGCTCGTGTCTTTGACAATATAGGCGGATACGTCAGGGAGAAGGGATGAGTCGGCTTTGTCATCGTGTGCCCACCCGCAATAGTCGTACGATTTTGCATCTTCCACATTGCCAAGCAAGAGCGTCTCCGCCGTCGTGGCCTGTGCTGAGAGGGCGAAGACGAAGAATTGCAGAGTTATCCTAACGATCAAGTGCCATTCCCTATTCAACCGGTCTCTTATCGATGGACTGCCATGGTCAAGCAGCGGAAATTACAGCGCAAACCAGCCGACCGTCTCAGTTCGGCCATACCAGGCAGCAGACTTTCGATTGATCGGGTGATTTACTCGGGATTCTTACACGTGCTGATTCCGAATATCGCGTATGGCGGGCACCACCCTATGATTCCAGTTGCCAGTGGAATCACTCCCAGCCAGCCCCAGGCTGACTGCGGCCCGATAAATACCAAGCTGATGATCGCCAACCCGGCAATCACGCGAACAATGCGTTCGACGTTATGAACATTCTGTTTCATGGTGTCTCCTGGGACTATGATGTCACTCGATATTCTATCCTATCCTCGCCAAATAGCAGCCTGCAGTGATGAGTAGTCATCCGCCGCCTTTGATAGTGGCCCTGTCTGCACCCTAAGCTGCTTCCTTGGGTTTCTCAGCATTGCTTATCGTTCATATAGCATCTGCTCAACTGGCGTTACACACCGAATGTAGTAAAACTCAGGCTGGCATAAAGTCCATAGCCTAGCAAGAGTATTCCACCTTCCAGGCGGCTCAAACGGCGCCCCGTATACAGAAATAACAATAACAACAAAGATGTCCCCAGCATGACCCACTGGTCAAATTGCAGGACTCTCAGGTGGACCGGGAGTGGTTGCAGCAGAGCAGATACACCGAGGATGCCTAACAAGTTGAAGATGTTGCTGCCAAGCACGTTTCCAATAGCGACATCGGCATGGCGTCGCAGCGCTGCGATCACTGAAATCGAAAGCTCTGGGAGAGATGTTCCCACCGCGACCAGCGTCAAACCGACAACGGCCTCCGAAACGCCAAGACGTTCTGCGATTCCGATAGCGCCAACCAGTAGTACTTGCGACCCGAGAATAAGTAACAGCAGACCGACAATAACAAGCACAACCGTCAAGACTGCGGACTGCGGCAGCGCGGTAAGCTCTTCGGCTTCGGCTTCGTGAAGTTCCGCAGAAGGCGCAGCGTGAAAACGTTCGCTCCAATACGCCCATACCAGGAACGAGCCCAAGGCCGCCAAGAAAATCACACCGTCTGCGCGCCCCAGCGCACTTCCACCGGCCAGGACCAGAAAAAGCAGGCTTGCCGCAACGACCGTGACAGCGTCTCTGCGCAACGCTAAAGGTCTGACGGACATTGGCATGATCAAGGCACAGATTCCCAGGATCAACAGAATGTTGCTGATATTGCTGCCCACGACGTTGCCAATCGCAATATCGGGTTTGTTGTTTAATGCTGCATTTACCGAGACCACCAACTCGGGCATCGAGGTACCGAAACCGACTATTACCAGACCACTTAGCAATGGAGACACGCCGAGCCGACTGGCAGCAGCCAAAGCGCCGCGAATTAATGCCTCGCCGCCGACAGTCAATAAGGCCACGCCGAGTATCAATAGCAAAAGATTAGACACGTCCAGGAGCTTCCAAATATGAGTGCTTACAGGTCGCCTGTGACCTCAAATAGTCAGTCCCGCTTCAGCAAAGTCCGAAGAAGTTCGAATGGCGTGTGCGTAGACAATGGCTCTGACTCTCCGCCTGGCTTAACGGCACTGCGATCGTCAGCGCTCAGATATCGCGCGTGCTCATTGTCATGGCAATAAAGGCAAAGCAACTCCCAGTTACTGCCGTCCGCTGGATTATTGTCATGGTTGTGGTCTTTGTGATGAACCGTGAGCTCTCGCAGATTTTCGCCGCTAAATTCGCGGCCACAACGTGCGCAGATCTTGGGGTAGAGCTTTAAAGCCTGCGCCCTGTAGCCCTTCTCCCGCTCCGCGCTCTGGCGCCGGGCCATTTCAACAATCCGGTCCCCGGCGTTAATGCCATGTGGTGTTTTCTTCGTTGACATGCCTGCGTCCTCACGGCACAACTGACGATGTGTCGCCTAGTGCTGATGTTGCTCCGGAATAATTGACGAAAAACCGGGGAAACGTGTTGTCGCGAACGTCGCATGGCACGTCGCACAACCTTCTACCAAACGGTAATACTGAAACGCGACAGCTTCAGCGTCGTGGGCAGCAGCGGCCGAACCAAGTTTTTCTGCTCTTGCATGAAACTCCGCATCGAGCCTCTTGAAGTAATCAGGTAATTGATCTTCCAGTTCGTGCCTCTGAGAATCAGTGAGGTTCTTCTCCATGACGTAACTGGCGCGAATGTTCTCGCTTATGGTTGCAATTGACTCCCAGTTGCCGGTTGCCAGAGACACGGCCACGGCTTGCACTGCAACCGCGATTTCACGCATTTCTGCCTGGAGCAGGCTCCGAACTTCTTGAGACAATTGAAGATCGTCAGGAGAAGCTTGGGACTCTTGAGCATAAGCGGTTGTCGAGCCGGTGAGCATGACCCCCAATACAGCAAGAAACATCTGTTTCCTCTTAATCATGATTCCAACTCTCAATTGACAGGCGATACGTGAATAGATTGAGAACCTTGAATACTGCCATGTTCGCTTTCGGTCAGCAGCAGATCTTTATGACCAAATCAGCCGGCTGGCTGCTCTGGGTAGTATACGCGCCGTTGGATCACGACTATTTGGCAGTTCCCTGCGAAACGTCTGTTCTCATCGAAAGCGGTTGCTTATAACGCGTCGATTTCAACAAAGAGTCACGTTCTGCCCATATTCGTGTCTTTTTGTAACTTGACTGGCCTGGATCAGTAGCTACTTCTTCTTTTTCCTTCTGGGTCTCGGCGTTGGCAATTCCGCCGCTGTAACCGTCAGCAGTTTCGTCAACCAATCGCCATCATCTAGCTGATCTTCTATCAGGAACGAGTTCTTAGCCCCGGGGTATGCTGGTGCTTCTACGACCTTGCCGATGAATGCCCTGCCTGCGCTGGTCGGTTTGACGAACAACTGATCGTCACAAACAAGTGCTACAACCTTGCCATCCAGGTAGAGCGTACAACCACCGAACATCATTCGGTGCGTCAGATTGCAGCTACTGTCGACCTGGTCAGTGATGAACTCAACAAACTCCAGTCCTTGTGGCACTCTGTTCTCCCGCCTGTTTCCTTTTGTCCTCGCCGATCCAACCCTTGCCCCTGGATCATTTCGAATACCAGACTAAAAACGCTGCGCCTACCCAGCAACTCCATAGACAAGAAAGCCGCCGAAAGCCACTCCAAACAACAACCACAATCTAACTATTGGCGCAGAAAACCGCGCGGAAAACCAGGCTATAAATCGTCGCATTCGCTCCCGGCCCATCAGTAACAACGCAATTGCAGCGACAATGGCAATTACTCCCAACACATGAAAAACGATTGGGAACAGAGATGCCGGTGCGACAATGATCAGGGCTGATCCCAAAACCAGTCTCACAATAACAGCAATGTAAATTCCCGAAGATTTGTTCATCGCTGACGAAACAAACGCCATGAGCTTTTCCGGCGCGATTATACCCCACCCGGCGAGCACAATTATAGTGATCCCGATTACAAGAAGACTAATTTGGGAAACTACGATAGCCATTTTGGCATCCTCGAATTTATATGCTCCCGCGATTGCTGGCGGCCGGTGAGTAAAATTGTAGCGTTTTTCTGAATCGTGCGTTGAGCTGTCTCGCGACAGCTATTCGCGATTTTCCCTTAACGCACGTCGAATGTATGTTCGAGCAGCCAGAAGTGGGTCATCAATGGGAGCGCTTCAAAACCCAGATGGCACTAACGAAATTCTGGTCGATATATTCGTATTCAGCAGCCTGCATCTCTGCATAGGCAAGGATTTCAACAGCGATTTCAGGTCGCCGAGCCGCTATAGCTTTGGCGCGTGCAGCAATCATTTCGTCCTCGCCCCTGTTATAAATGTCTGCGTCGATGATCTCGCGAACCAGTGTATCGCCGCAGGCCGTTAGCCGGGCGATCATATCGGGGTGTTTCGCATACTGCTCGAAGCCCGGGAAATCTGCCGATCCACCGTCTTTGATATAGCCGTCGCTGATTACCATGTATCCACCTGGTTTGGCGTACTGGCGGATAACAGAAACCGTCTGATCGAGTGGACCCAAGACGTCTCCAAGCGCGGCAAGTATCGCTACGTCGCAAGGTTCGATCTTCCCCGGTAACTTCAAAACGTCGCCGTGAATGAAGTGGCACAGCTCAGACACGTCTTGCCTCTCGGCTAGCTCTTTGCAGATTTTGATAAAGGGTTCGAACAAATCGATCCCGAATACCTTGAAGTTTAGGCCTTGCGCAACTGCAATGGCTACAGCGCCTTTTCCGCACCCGAGATCTACGACGGTTGTCGACTTTGTTAGATTGAGATCATCAATTACGCTGGTAATTGCCGCGGCATTGCCTCCCAATTCTTCCAGGTCTGCGAGCAACTCGGGTAGATAGGGCAGTAGCGCAGTGTGGGCCTCGAGCGCATACGCAATCATCTCGTCTTCGGATCGCATGGCTTCCATTGTCATCGGTACCCGCACGCTTAACCGGGCGGTAACCGCCGCTCCATAACAAGCACCTCCACCCCATGATTAGTCACCTGTGCGCAGGGCGTCCAGCCGAGACGCGCGTACACGCCGCCATTCAGCGCCTGAGTCTGCAAATGAAGTGTTTCTACGCCGTACCGCGGCGCCATCTCGACGACTCGTTCGATGATTTGTACACCATAGCCCTGGCCCCGATAGCTGGCTGCGACATATACACCACCCAACCAATGCTCCTTGTCAGGATACATTTCCGCCATCTCACGGTACCGCAATTGTGCCGCACCAACTAACTGGTTGTTATTTGTTACAACCAGAATGAACGGGATCTCATCACGGTTTAAATAGCTTTCGATTCGATCTCGGGTACGCTCAATCGAATCGCCCTTTGCCAGGTGACCCCACTCTTCGAAATACCACCTTGCGATGGTTGGAATCGCGTCGACGCGGTCGGCTAGAAACGCAAACTCTACTGTCACATTCAACCGATGTCGGCGCGAGTTCTCGCTCGTTCCATCATTTTGTCCCGCAGCCGGCGTAATGCCTTCCTGCTGTCATTATCAAGATCTGCAGGCATGGATGAGAATGCCATCAGCATTGCGATGTCGTTCGCTTCAGCCAGGTTCACGTTCATCAACTGCAGTTCGTGCTCAATTCTGTCCAACGATAGGTTTGACAAGTCGCTCTCCGGATGGGCTGTGGGCTGTGAGGGTAGGCGTTAGGCGTTATTTATACAACGACGTGGTCGTCAGGTACGGATCTTGTAACCGGTCTTGAAGATCCAGCGGACGACAGCGAGACAGATGACGAGGAACAGCACGGTCATGCCGAGACTCAGCGCAACGCTGACATCGGCATTCTCGTAAAAGCTCCAGCGAAACCCGCTGATCAGGTAGACGACCGGATTGAACAGGCTAATCGTCTGCCACACCGGCGGCAGCATGCTGATCGAGTAGAACGTGCCACCAAGAAACGTCAGCGGCATGATGACCAATATCGGCACAATCGTCAGCTTCTCCCAACCGTCCGCCCAGATACCAAGAATGAACCCGAACAGGCAGAAGGACACGCACGTCAAGACGAGAAAGGTCGCCATGATCACCGGGTGAGCGATCTCGATGTCCACGAAAAAGCTGGCCGTCACCAGGATAATAGTGCCGATGATCACCGACTTCGTGGCGGCCGCGCCCACATAGCCCAGCATGACCTCACCGTAGGAAACCGGTGCCGACAGCACCTCGAAAATAGTGCCGGTAAATTTCGGGAAATAAATCGCAAACGACGAGTTCGAAATACTCTCGGTCATGACGGACAGCATGATGAGGCCGGGCACGATGAAGGATCCATAGCTGACCCCATCTATCTCGGTAATGCGCGAACCGATCGCCGCGCCAAAAATCACGAAATACAGTGACGTCGACAACACCGGTGCAACGATGCTCTGCACAACGGTGCGAAACATGCGCGCCATTTCGTAGCGGTAGATAGCCCCGATCGCGTGAAAGTTCATGACTATTTGTTAACCAGGTCCACAAAAATATCCTCGAGCGAACTCTGCGACGTTTGCAGATCGTTAAAGCGGATGCCGGCTGCGCGCAGATCATTGATCAGGTCAGTTATGCCGGTATGCTCGCCCTTGGTGTCGTAATTGTAGGTAAGCGCCCGCTGATCATCGCTGAGTTCCAGATCATAGGCGCCGAGCACCGGTGGTACGGCACGCAATGTGTCGTACAAGTGTAGCGTCAGCTGTTTTTTGCCCAGCTCACGCATCAGCTTGTCTTTGTCTTCGACGAGAATTATTTCGCCGTGATTGATGACGCCAACCCGGTCCGCCAATTGCTCCGCTTCCTCGATGTAGTGCGTCGTCAGAATCACCGTGACGCCCGCCTCACGCAATTCTCTGACCACATTCCACATATCCTGCCGCAGCTCGACGTCAACGCCGGCCGTGGGTTCGTCCAGAAACAGGACATCCGGCTCGTGCGCCAGCGCTTTGGCAATCAGCACGCGACGCTTCATGCCGCCCGATAGCTGCATGCCGATGGTGTCCTTCTTGTCCCACAGCGACAGCGAGCGCAGCACTTTTTCCACGTGCTCGGGATTATCGCCTTTGCCAAAGAGGCCGCGACTAAACCGGCAGGTATTCCAGACCGTTTCGAAAGATTCCGCCGGCAGCTCCTGTGGCACGAGGCCGATTTTCGCGCGAGTCAGGCGGAACTCATCGACGATGTCGTAGCCGTCAACGAGCACGGTGCCGCTCGTCTTGTTGACAATGCCGCAGACGATATTGATCAGCGTCGTTTTACCCGCGCCGTTGGGTCCCAGCAGAGCGAAGATCTCGCCTCTGCGGATGGACAGGCTGACGTCCTTGAGAGCTTCAAAGCCGCCTGCGTAGGTTTTGTTCAGGGTCTGGATGTCAATCATCGTGCGCATCGCGCAATGATACGACGAATCTCTGCTCGAAAGTCACGCCCGAATTGAATTGGCCAGCCGCGCTTGTGCCATAAGATCCGGCAACAACGTTGCGCTAGATAGTAACAAGAGACACTGCAGCTGCGTTATCGTCAGGTTACCGAGCACCACGGCACCATCCGCACGCAGGTACTCAAGGAAAAAGCGCATAACGGCGTAGGCACAAATGACGAGCACCGTCAGCAATCCCTGCGGTGCTCGTTGCCAGCGGAATCGCCACAACACGAGCAACAGCCCGAGTAACAGGACACCTTCAAAAAGCTGCACCGGATAAACGGGCAAAGAAGATAGTGCGCCAGGCTCAATCAGGCCCAGCGCAAGATGTTGCTCGTACGGCAGGCTGGCGGGCGGATATTGCACACCGCTCGTCAGGCCGCCAAGGAACGGCAGCGTTTGCACCTGGGTGGCAAAGTGGGTGGCAGGCTCATTGGATGCCAGGTCACCCCAGCAACAACCGGCAAGAAAACAGCCGACCCGGTGGATCATCAGGCCGGCGATCGTCGGTAGCGCGAACACGTCGAGCAGACGACGAAACGGCAAGCGCGTGATACGGCTATAGAGAAACACGGCGAGAGCGCCGCAACCCAGCATAGCGAACAGGCGCACGCGAACGTCTGCCTGCATCGCCGCGCCGGCAATCATCGAGTCGCCGGGCATCACGCGTGACAGCAACACCGCGCCGGCAATGCCGACGATGACGGCAACCGGCAGCAGCACATCGATGTGCGAACCGTCGATCCTGACCGATACTGCGTTGCGCCGCGCCAGCCACCAGGACACGAGTATCGCGCTTAAGAAAATCAGCCCGAACGGTGTCACCCAGCTGATGGAATCGAAGTGTGAGTACATGACCAGGTCCTAGGGCTCTTGGTATCCAATCACCTCGCCAGCCAGATCTTCGAAAAAATCCAGGTGCTCGGGCTTTACCCGCTCAAGGCGAATTGGGTCCTCGTCAATGTACAGCTTCTCGTTCTTCGCGTTCCTCTTTATGACTCGCTCGTATGCCCGCCGGGTCTCCTCGACGCCGTCGAACAAATCGTCGTCAAGCATCGTCAGGTGTAGCGTGTTCTCATCGGGTCGGTCCATCCGAAATACGAACCACAGTTCCGGTGAAAAACTTTCGGTATTGAAAACGGCCTTTGGTTCCCAGGTCATGAACCACACACCGCCGAGCTTCGTGCGCCATGCCTTGTACTGGATGACTTCGGTCGCCGTAGCGCCCTCGTCGCCGACGCTCTCATTCTCGATCAGCCGGGCAAGCTCCGCGTAGCTATCAAGCGCGTAGTCGCCGCCATCAAACGCGTCACCCAGCTCAAGCGGCACGCCGGTCAGCAGCCAGGTGCGCTTATCGTATGGTTCGAAAGCGTAAAAAGTCGCGTCTTCATCGCCGTCCAACCATACCCACACACCGCTAATCTCCGGATCGATGCGGCTGCGCTCCGGATCGCCGATCGGCACCGGCATGCAGGCCAGAATGCCGATGATGGCCGGAATGATTGCCAGCATGAGTACTGCACCGCTGATGGATCGTGTGGTTGGTTTCATGGTTGTGCCTCCGGTGTCACCCTGACGGTATTGTGATGACTGTCAGGTTAGCGGGTGCCAGGTCAACAGGCCTGAGGATTGCCTGATGATTACATGATGACTTAGCTCATCTCCGAGAGCATCGCCTGCAGCTTTTCGACCGTCCTCTGGTTGCGCCCTGTAGCACTGACGCCTAGATGCCTCTCCATTTCGTTGGCCAGTTTCGAGCGCGCGATGCCGTCAGGCGCATACAAGTAAACCGCTGCCTCCGCCAACGTGAACTCTTCGGTACTGGATTTGCGTTCGTGCATACGCTGCACATTCGCATCAGTGGCGGGTCCGGCGAGAAACAACGTATGAACGTGCTTGGGTTCGGCCGCTTTCGCCACGTAAGGGTTAGCGCTGGCAATGCCGTCGAATGTGCCGGCGGACAGTACAAGAACGAAGGGCGCAAATCCAAAGCGTCTTTCAATTGCCTTGGAAATACTCCTGGCAAGCC